>NZ_JAPFCD010000006.1:0-181367 GCF_026153155.1 Photorhabdus aballayi
TCTGGCAGCGACGTCAACAACCTCTTCATCACTTTGAGAACAAAAAAATTCACCACGGGTAAAACAGACATTGCCCTGTTTTTTCAGTAGCCAGATAAATGCCGCTTCACCGGCGGGTAAGGCTGATTCAGCCTCGCTGTCTACGCACTGACAACCTGCGCACAAAATAGTCGCCTGTTTGTCCTTTGTCGTGTTGAGCAGATCAATCATCTCATCCAACGTATCAAGACCGAGCCAGGGTTGCGGCTGTTCAGGCAACTCCACATCAGGAAATCGCTCCGCCATCTGGGTAGCAAACCCTTGCCAGGCAGCGGCAGAGCCTAGCCAGTAACAACGCAGAGGTGTGCATTTCAAGGGTTCCTGACGCTGACCTTGCCATTTATTCACCACCATTTTTGCCAGTTGGATTTCCCGCTGTTCAATATCCGAGACAAAAGAGCATGACAGGCGAACTGCCAGACCGCTCTTTTCCCTGATGGGTTTCGGGCGACAATGGAGCTGATTAATCACTTTCAGCCACACATCGGGCGTGCTCCCTAGCGGCCCAACTAACACATAGTCCACCAACGCAATCTGCTGACAATGTTTGCGCCACCATTGTTGCTGAACCCGCTCAACCTGTTGCTCATAAGTCCAGGCGTTATGCCGGGCAAACCGGTAAAACAGCACGCGGAATAACAGACATAACAACCATAACGCCGCCAGTCCGGGGATCAGGGCGTACAAAGCTGATATGTCGCCGACTTCTGGTCTGATCAGCGCGACAATGTTACTGGTCAACAAGACCAATCCGGCGCCAACGCCCAACCAACGTTTAAAGCAGGGAGGCGAAGCCTGACAATAAGGCGGAAAAAGGGGATAGTCTTTCATGGCGCCACCTGATAATCGGGAAAAGAGCTGACTAACGTACAACCACATTCACAACGATGACCGTGCAACGCCACCGGCTGGCCGTCTATCAGGCAGGCCGAGCTCCCTTGAGCAATGGCAGTCATGCCATGACGGTTACACTGGACAGGATCGCCCTTGCAAGCGATAGGTTGTCCGAAACAAAGATAGCGGCCCGACAATACCGTGCCGCCATATTCGCACAGGCTGTCGCCCTGACGGATTACGTTTCTCATTTCTCAGGCTCCTTGAACGGGGTCGGTTCCAACGTTTTTCCCGCCCAACGCGCTTTGAGATCATCCTTGGTCATTTGCAACCGCCGCTGTTTGAGAAATTCCCTCTGCTGATGAGCCGCTTCGCCCACATCATGGGTGAACGCTTTTATCTTATCCGCGTCTTCCAACATGGCCATTAGCTCGCCGGAGACTAAATACCGCGCCGTCACTTCCCACGTTGGGACGGATACCTTGTCGGCAGCATCCGACAACATGTTGCCGACTTTTTTTCCTTTAAAGAAAAACAGCGCAGCACCAGCCGGGTTCGCCGCTCCGACGACATTGCCAGCTATCGTCAGTAGTGATAAAGGTTTGTTACATTTCGTACCGAAATAAATTATTCGGTAACGGAAGTAACCGCCTGTCGGCTCGCGGGTATTCAGAAGAGAGTACATAAACCAGGCGCGGGAATCATGAACCTGATTGTCATACAAGGCGACCAACAATGACTCCGGTGATCCCTGCTGACCGGGTTTTCCCGCCGGAGCAGGCCGGAAAAGCTGTTTGACCAACGCGTCTCCCGCCGTTTTCATTTGCTGATATTCCTTAACTTCATCATTACTGTCCCAGATATAGAGCACGTGGTATGCGATAGTTTCAACCGCAAATTGTTTTAAACTGCTTTGTTCACGCCATTCTCCCCGGTAGTCACTATTAAATTCGGCTGCCGCTTCCCGCAACTGATTCTGAGCGGTTTCCGGGTCAAAATCCGGCACTCCCGGCACTAACACCGGCGGCGTTTTCTCCCCCTTGATAATGTATTCACGCCATTGGGCTTTGCGTTTCTTTAACACCGCCTGCTGCTTTTCTTCCCGCGCCTGCTTGCTTTGCTCACAGTGGGCTTTTTTCGCATCACGGTTGGGCGCTTCATGAAAAAATGGCATACCGAGCAGCATGCCGTTGGCGTAACGATTGATGCGCCAGGCTGTCAGCCAGTTCATCTGGTTTTCCATCGCCTGTTCCAATGCCACAGAGGCCCGCACCGGTTCAAAGCAAGCGGCCTCTTCTTCGTCCGACAGGGGTTGTTGGGGCATCGCCAAACCCAGAGTGACCTGGCGCCAAGCGTTGAAGCGGTTGACTAAATCTGGAGAAATTACAAATTCCTTTTTCAATTCCAAAGACATCGTTCGCCAAATATCTTTTCTTAAATCTTGTGGAAGAGATGCAGCATCAACCTTAAACGGCGCTCCAGCCTCAAACGCTGCTGCATACATTTCGTGCAAGGCGATCTGTGATAACAACAAACCATCTGTTTCACCTATCGCCTTACCCTGCTCTCCCGGTGGATAACCGCCCCCCAAATCAGAATGCACGCCGGGATAAATCACCTCAGTACTGCCTGTCGGGTAGGTTCCATCCGAACGGCGAATGGAATCCATCGGGAAACTTAGCCGCTGTTCATGGGTCGAGACCAGATGCACACAGCGTTTCACCAGACCGCCATAAGTCGCCTCTGACGGCAGCTCCTGCGTGCCGTCTGCCCAGCCCATATGACCTTCAACGACGGGAACCACATGGCTTATCCCGACCGACGCCACCGTGTCAAACAACCCAAGAAACTCCACACTGATGGGCAGGTTACAATCCGGGTCGGTTTCGTTTTTCGCTTGCAGACACTGCGACGGTTTCTGGTTATCCCCTGTAGGCGGTGGCAACAGTTCAGTCAGCCAGTTGACAAAGGTTCGCGCCTCTGCTGCCCCACGGGAGAAGCCATAGACATATAACTTCATCCCCAACAGCTTGGATTTGCTCCGCCCCGGCTGGCTGCGGGCTATTTTTAATTCACGTTTCAAGCGGGCAAACTGCTGATAAAACTCACCATAACGGTTATGCATGCCCCCCAAGTCCAACGTGTGCCATGTGGTGGACATCGCCTCAAGTGACTTTCGGCAAGCCTCATCATCGATTTTATCGTTTACTAACACCCGTTTTAACACATCAATCAGCCGCAGCAACGCCCAGTTGATCCGATCTTCACCCCGGTTAGCAAAAGCCAGCCCCGATGTGCTGTAATCCAGGTCGTTAATCTCCGGGAAGGGGGTACCCACGCCGGGAATATAATATTTAAAGTACTTGCCACCGGTGCTTTCGACATCGTCTAGCAAGGGCTTACCCGACGCGCCACCGGCATAACCTGCCCCAATGGTCGCCTGAAAAAGACGGACAATATTGGTCGGATGGTTAGGAACAGCCTGATAAAGGTCGTTATATAAATTATTGCCGGTTCCATCAAAAAACAGGCTGACATGCAAAGTCTTACAGCAAGGCAATTCCACCCGGCGATTCGCAGCCAGACAGAGTTCCTGATGATAAGCCTTTTCATCGCTGACCTGACGGAGACAATTTTGCCTCACCAGATAACGCAGAGTAGGCAGCCGCCCCTGAGCAGGAAAGGCAGCAGGCAACCAGACGTTATCTTTCTGTGTCATTTCATATGTTATTTCGGACATGCTTTTGGCTCCATCATTTTCAACGGTTCTTTAATCGGGTAGTTAGGACTACCATAGGTGTTACACGAGGTGGTGACTTTCACTTGATCGCAGGGTAAGAAGTGCACCGTAATGCCACAGGTGCGCTGCCCGGTATAATCGGGTACTGGCACTACCTTGCTATGCTGACGCGTATAAGCATCCATCTTTTTCACCCATGCCAAATATTCATCCCATTTGTCATAACCCGGAAATCCGTCCGTAGTCCCTATTCCTGTCTCCCAATCCACCTTAACCGTCATCCCGGGTTCCCATTTCTCCGGTGCCCGATAGCAGCAACCGCCACCACCACCCTGATACGGACCGATAATATCGATACCCGGTTCACCATCCACACTGAACCGGTTTATCGCCCATTTGGTATGATTAATCGCTTCAATAATTCCCGCCTGTACCGGAAACTGGCTACAGGAAATCACTAGCAGGCATAAAACCGCCAGCCTCAATTGTTGTTTTTTCATCTTCTACTCCTTCACATTAGTGACAATCTGGACTTGAGGTGCCGGTATGCATTACTTCGGACATACTTTTGGCTCCTTCATTTGCAAAGGTTCTTTAATCGGGTAGTTCGGGCTACCATAGGCGTAACACGAGGTCGTAACTTTTATCTGATCACAAGGCAGGAAGTGCACCGTAATACCGCAGGTATCACCGCCATTCTGATAATAAGGAACCGGGACTACCTTGCTATGCTGACGTGTATAAGCATCCATCTTTTTTACCCATGCCAAATATTTTTCGTAATCTGCATATCCAGGAAAACCTTTCATACTCGCCTCTCCCGTCTCCCAATCCACCTTAACCGTCATCCCAGGTTCCCACTTCTCCGGCACGCTATAGCAGCAACCTCCACCACCGCCCTGATACGGGCCGATAATATCGATACCCGGTGTATCATCCACACTGAACCGATTTATCGCCCATTTGGTATGGTTAATCGCTTCAATGGTTCCCGCCTGTACCGGAAACTGGCTACAGGCAACCAGTAGCAGGCATAAAACCGCCAGCCTCAATGGTTGTTTTTTCATCTTCTATTCCTTCACATTAGTGATAATCTGGATTTAAGGTGTTTGAGCACGAATGACTCTCTGTCGTCATCCAGTAAAATGGACTTATCAGACGCCTCAATCATCAATGCATAACAGTGGTTAAACAGTTGTTCATTCGAGGCTTCCAGATATGCGTCCTTATCATCCAGTTGCGACATCAGCCGATGTGCATCAGAAACACACAGGAGGCTCTCTAGTTGCTTATCAGTGAGATCAATTTTCTCAACGGCGTCATTAACCGGTTCTTCATTCCCTTCACCCAAAAGAAAATTTGAAACGCCGTCACGATTAAGCCAGCTCCAGAACAGCGCCGGCCGAAGTAATTGTTGCTGTTGTTCCGTATCCAATACATGGGAAAACAGCACAGGAAATATAGACGGGTCAAAAAAGCGTAAAATTCCCGCCTGTCCCTCCCATGCGGCATCCACACATTGAATTAAATGCTGAGACAACAAGTCAAATGACCATGACGAGCATAAAATCAGCAGCAACCGTTCTTCCCTTAAGCGCAGGATAACTTCCTGCATCCATTGCCACTGGTCAGGGTGTGTCAAATCAATCCGCATCAATATCGGCGCATCATCCGCCATAATTTCTTCAGGCAATCCCTGAAACAACGGACACCATTTGATTGCAGGCGAAAAGCTTTGCAGCTCTGGGATCAAGGAGAATTTTCCCCCTGACTGATCCACAATCATATTGAGATAACGCATGTCGTTATCTGTCGCCGCCGCCTTAAGTGCGGCAATCCAGTCAGTGATCAAATCGTGATTCATTAGCTATTTCCTCAAAACAAACCCTTTCGCACTCTCTTTCGCTGCCTTAACGCACTCTATACACACAGATTCAGGCAAATCAGGCAGGGGAAAGTCCTGTTTCGCCGGTGACGCCATTTTGTGCTGCCCTTTCAGGCTTAACAGGCCCGGCCCGTGAATTTCAATTTCTCCTGCCGGAGAAAGACGGATGTACGCGCCGCCGCACGCCAGTGTCAGGCCATTTTTCGCCGTAATCTGGACATGACCCTGCGTTGAATTGACGGTGACATCATTCAATGAAGTGATACCTAAACTATCGCCATGCGATTCAATGGTGAGCGGCCCTTTTCCTGACACCAGACGCATCCCTTCGTTTTGAGCTAACAGGGAGATAGCTTGTGTCGAATTCATCCCAATCCGGTTTGCACTGGCGATATGCACGTCACCCGCACTTTGGGCATAGAGCGCCTGGCCACTTTGCACCATCACGGTCTGCGGGCTGACAATTCCTACCCCTTCCGGCGCACTGAGCAGCATGGCCGCCATTTTCAGTTGATCCACACCCTGCAAATAGGTTTTCAGGCTTTCAGTATCCGGCTGATGATTCACGTGAGTTTTGGTTATCGTTCCCCACTCCATCACCTGATTCACCGCGCCTTTGACCAGACTGATTGCCGGCGCCATCTCTAACACCTCGCCGCCCGCACGGGCCTGTTTATCCGCGCTGATAAACAACCCTTTACCGGCCCGAATCGCGCCCCAATCATCGGTTCGCAATTCAAAGCCTTCTCCCCGTTTATCCGGGTGTGGGCGCTGGCTATCAACCAGATGACCGAGATTCAACTGGCTTTTACCGCCGTATTCGGTACTCAGTTTGATATGTTCCCGGCCACGCTCGTCATCCATCCGCAGTTTGTTATTCGCCGGGGTGCGCAGGACGTTGCGTTTGTAGTTGTAGAGATTGACGTGATCCGGGTGCATTGAATCGTGCAAGGCATGGGCGATATAAGGCCGGTCCGGGTCGCCCCCTTCAAAAGCGATCGCCACTTCGGTGCCTTCCAGCAACGGCCAGTGAAAGCCATATTTCTCCCCCGCATACGGGCGTGCCAGACGCACCCACAGGCTTTCGCCCCCTTGCGGCCATTTCTCCCGGTCAAAGTCAAATGACACCCGATACAAGCCGTTTTCGTCGATATCGCCATAGGTATCATTCACTTTCGTGCTGCTCACGCGCGCGGGTATCGTGCCGGCCATCACCGGTTTCGGCACCCGTTCCGGGCGAAAGCACACGGTTTCGGAATAGGGAATGGCGGTGAACGCCATCTCAAAACTGCTGTCCCGGCGGGCGCTGTTGATAATTTGGGTAATTATCGCCCCTTTGCGAAACGCCTCCGGGGCGTCCCCCTTCACTTTCAATTCCTGCCCCGGCACCAGCGTGGCAGAGGTGGTCAGCCCCCGCAGGCGGATGCGTTGATTCAAGTAACGCTCGTGATGCAGACGGGCATAAAACACCCCACTTTCCGTCTCCGGTTGATAGGCGTAACGGTCGCCGGGTATCCGGTAGTCATCGCGGTAATGGTACGCTTCGCCATAAGTCGTTCGGTCGTCCCGCGCCACATCCGCCCCGGTGTTCAGGCCGGGATACGGCCGGGCATCGTGGTAGTCATAATTCCGGGTGGTAATTTTTCCTTCCACCACCTGATACGCGGTCTCCATTCCCCAAACTACGGCGTCCTCTTCGCCGTGCATACCTGACGGATTGCGGGCTGGCAGGTAGACGTTGAACTGGTAGTCACGCTGGTCGTCGTAAAACTCCACCACATCGATCTTTAACCGGTCATCCGCGGTCACTTTGTACCAGATGCCTACTTCCGCCAGCAGGCGTTGTATAAAACGCAGGTCATCTTCGCCATACTGCATCACCTGTTCCCGCCTCGGGTAGTTGTAGGCCAGACTGAACAGGAAGTCCTGCCCGCGAAAACCATGCCGCTCCCGCAGGATTTTCTCCACAATCTCCGGCACCGACAGTTTTTGATAAATCGCGTATTGATGGCTTCTCGCCAGCAGCGCCAGCCGGGGCTCCAGCGTCACTTCATAACGGCTTTCGTCCCGCGAAGTAGAGAGCAGCTTAAAGCCGCTGATCACCCCGTAAACTGAGCGCAGCGGTGCCGAAGGTACAATCGGCATCCACCGTATTCCCGGATTGATTTCAGGCGACGTCAGGGTAAATGAAGCGTTCTGCATCAGCATCTGGGCCGGTTCAATCCCTTTCTCCGCACTGGTGAATTCAATGGCATAGCGAAACGGCTGGCTTAAGGCTTCCTGCCCGGTAAAGGTCAGCACATCCAGCGGCGCTTTATTGCCCCACACTTTTAGTCTGTAGCGGCTGTGATCAAAGATGATCATCGGTGTTGGATTCGTCATATTTTCTCCTAAATTTTCTGCGGCCATGAGTAAACAATAAGAACTCAATGTAAAGCCGTGTCATTATTGTCATATCGGGAAGTAACCCACGCCGGTATTTCCCGATCGGCAGTGAACTGAGACGTTAATATTTACACGGGTCATTCATATTTTCTCAATACATCAATGCATGAACAGGATGAGCGATTTACAAATTTTCCCATCCTCTTAATGGGTGCCTATAAAGATCAACTCTTTTTTTCAAAAAAATACGATTTTTAATGTCCAGACTCTATCACCATAGATATAACAACATGCCGGACAGAATATTTAATCCTTATAACAACAACATGACATTTATTGACAAAAATAAGCTTGCATTGGTTGAAATAAAATGACAAGGAGTTGAACATTCGATTATAACCAGATAGTTACCCCGTGAGGTAAATATATCATTTTCATTTTTATTCAATATGTTACATAAATTTCAATCTCATTATTCCTTTTTAAACATCATGCCTCAATTCAATGTAAAAAAGAATAATTCTCATTCATGCTATACGAATAACAAGATATCCAGTGATACAAGATGAGAGAAACAGATCAACCTTTATCACTATCAAGTAATCATAAAGCCTCTGACATGAATACAATCCACCAGATTAGTCAGAATATTGTTAATGATATTATCTCAAGATATCTATTCTTTCACTGTCCTTAGCGTTAGTCATTCGATTAATCTATTTAGACAACATATTTATCAAAATGAGTGTAAATTATATTTTACGCTGACATGCCCACCCTTTATTCCTTACCTTCTACAGAAAAATAAATCATTTATAAATGAGATGATTCTCTTAATTATCCGATAACAAAGTCAAGACTTTTTTATCGAAAAATGGCGTTCGTTTAATTTTGATTAAGTTTTAATGCAAGAATATGGAAGGCATAATATGCCAAAAAATAATAATTTTTCCCGAAATAATCTCATTTACTTTCACAATTTAGATTATAAAAAATCCCCCTAATATATTTATCTATTCCACACTTTAATAATTAACAGATATACCCGTCATCTTTCAAGTTGCCTCTTTTTTGGCTGCACTCGCTCACCCCGGTCACATAGTTATCTATGCTCCCGGGGATTCGCTCCCTTGCCGTCGCGATTCATCTTGAAATCCATTGGGTATATATCAATTCATACTTAATATTTATACAAGCCAAATTAAATAATTTTATATTAAGATTGAAAAATCAAAATAAACATATTTAAAAAACATTCTTATATAAAAGTATTAATTAATGGAGATATAGTTATTTTTACTATTCAACATTTTAATATAAATATATAATTAGATAAGCTCTTAAATAATACCCATGCCATTTATTTTAATAATTATTTACGTAAGACATTGTAGTAAATAGCTTTTCATAATACCGATACCGTTGGTCTATTTGATTAATATCCGAGTAGTGCAAGTCTAATGCCTGATAGGCCGCACTAACTCATCGCTCTGTATACATAGCACACAACCCTTGCTACACAAGGCGTTGTACGAAGGAAGCACTATTTTGGAAAGTTATTTACAAAACACCCAATGAATTATTTTCAAACAAAGACAGCCCACTTACCATATAGGAAAAATAATTTTCATTTATTATGTAAACTCTCAAATATTAAATATAAAAATTATTTTTTAGGAATCTAAATTAACTTAAAAATAATTTATTCATCTTTTTATATCAGATTACCATTGCCAACCTCTGAATCCATTGATGATGATTATTTAATAATGAAAAAACCGAAGTGAATAAAAATCACTTCGGTGATACTTGTAAAAATATGCTATTGATACCGCTACCCGTTACCACCAATGGTCGCAGTCATACGAATCTGGCGGTTATCGCTGATTTCAAGATTAGATAAAACCACTAATTGAGGCAAAGCTCTACGCAAGAAACGCGATAACAACGGGCGTAATGCATGATTAACCAGCAATACTGGAGGTGAGCCCAACATTTCCTGACGTTGTAGCGCTTCCGTCGCCTGCCGTTGCAAATTATCCGCCAATCCGGGCTCCAGACCACCGCCATTTTGTAACGCCTGAATTAACAAACGTTCAAGGCCTGCATCCAATCCGATGACCTGAATTTCCTGCGCTCCAGGGAACCACTGTTGAGCAATTGCCCTTCCAAGCGCGATTCTGACCAAAGAGGTCAACTCATAGGGATCAGTTTGTCCAGGCGCATGTTCAGCCAAGGTTTCAATAATTGTCCGCATGTCTCGGATAGGAACTTGTTCAGATAACAGATTTTGTAGCACTTTATGCAAGGTTGTCAGGTTAACAACATCAGGAATAAAGTCTTCCGTCAGTTTAGGCATCTCCTGACTGACCCGCTCAAATAGTTGCTGAGCTTCCTGACGGCCAAACAGTTCATTGGCATATTGCGTCAACAGATGATTCATATGGGTCGCAACAACCGTACTGGCGGCAACCACCGTGTAGCCCTGAACCTGAGCCTGTTCTCTGAGGCTATCATCAATCCAAACCGCAGACAGGCCAAAAGCGGGATCTTTCGTGACATCACCGGACAATTCCCCCACGGCGCCACCGGGATTAATCGCCAGCCAGCGACCCGGATGCGCTTCACCGCGACCAATTTCTACCCCTTTCATCAAAATACGGTAGCCCGCCGGGGCCAGTTCAAGGTTGTCCCGGATATGAACAACCGGCGGTAAGTATCCCATCTCTTGGGCAAATTTCTTCCGAATGCCGCTGATTCGCCCCAATAATTCACCATTTTGCCGAAAATCAACCATCGGAATCAGGCGATATCCCACTTCCATACCCAAAGGATCTTCAAGCTGAACGTCAGACCATGAAGCCTCCGATGCCTGCTGTTGCTCTTCTATTTTTGGTTTTTCTGTATTTATCGCCGGAGCATCAGTACGACGATAGAGATACCAACCTAGACCAGCTAATGCCGCAGTAAATAGCAGGAAAACAAAATTGGGCATGCCCGGTACCATACCCAACAATCCGAGAACCCCCGCACTCAACATCATCACTCTGGGGTTATTGAACAGTTGAGTCACCATCTGCTGACCCACATCCTGATCCGTTGCTACACGGGTAACAATCACACCGGCCGCAGTGGAAATAATGAGAGCAGGTAACTGTGCAACCAGACCATCACCAATGGTTAACAGGGTATACGCTTCTCCCGCATCTCCCAGACTCATACCGTGTTGAGCCACACCAACAATTAAGCCGCCAACGACGTTGATAACCAAGATCATCAACCCCGCAATCGCGTCGCCGCGCACAAATTTACTGGCGCCATCCATCGAACCATAAAAATCCGATTCCTGTGTCACTTCAGCACGGCGTTTCTTCGCTTCTTCTTCACCAATTAATCCGGCATTTAAATCGGCATCAATTGCCATCTGTTTACCTGGCATGCCGTCCAGCACAAAACGGGCGCCCACTTCGGCAATCCGCCCTGCGCCTTTAGTAATTACCATAAAGTTAATCAATACCAAGATGATAAATACCACAATACCGATAGCAAAATTACCACCCACCAGAAAATGACCAAACGCCTCCACAACGTGCCCCGCCGCCGCAGAACCAGTATGCCCTTCTAATAAAATGATACGGGTTGAAGCTACGTTAAGAGATAAACGTAATAACGTGGAGAACAATAAAATGGTCGGAAATGCGGCAAAATCCAGCGTCCGTCGGGTAAACATCGCCACCAGCAATACCATGATTGATAGTGCTATGTTAAATGTAAACAGCAAATCAAGCATGAATGGCGGCAATGGCAATACCATCATCGACAAAATCAAGAGGATCAATACCGGCCCGGCCAGCATTTGCCATTGCGAGCCTTTCATATTGCCCGGTAAACGAAGTATAGAGGCCAGATTAGCCATGACGATTATTTTCTCCAGCAAAATCCAGTGCTGGCGGCACTGGCAGATTTTCAGGTTTCTTCGGCTTCAAGCCGCCTTCCCGTTTCCAACGTTTCAATTGGTAGACCCAAGCCAGAACTTCCGCGACGGCGGCATAAAGTGTCGCGGGGATTTGCCCGCCAACTTCACTATGGCGATAAAGCGCCCTGGCAAGCGGCGGCGCCTCAAGTAATGGAATGCGATTTTCTGTACCTATTTCTTTAATCCGTAATGCAATAATCCCCGCGCCTTTCGCCAATACTTTCGGCGCACCCATCGCTTTTTCATCATATTTCAGAGCAACAGCATAGTGAGTCGGGTTGGTGACAATTACATCCGCTTTCGGTACATCCGCCATCATGCGCTGACGGGCAGCCGCCCGTTGTTGCTGACGGATACGCGCTTTAACATGTGGGTCCCCCTCTTGTTCTTTAAATTCATCCTTTATTTCCTGCCGGGTCATCCTCAGTTTTTTCAAATGGCTGTATATCTGATAAACAACATCGAAAGCCACCATCGGTATCAACATGAAAACCACCACATAACCGGCGAATATCAGCATTTGCATAGCATCATCCAGCGCCAACAGCGGCGGTTGAGCTATGAGCCGTAACATGGCAGGCCAGTTCATCCAAAGGAACAAAGCAGCGCCAATACCGACAAATCCCGCTTTAAGTAGTGCTTTGAATAATTCCGCCAACGCATTCATTGAGAAAATACGTTTCAGGCCAGAAATGGGATTCAATTTTTTCGGATCAAATTTGATGGATTTGGTACTGAACACTAATCCACCCAACAGCGCCGGAGCACTTAATGCTACTAACACTAATCCGGCAAAAACCGGCAACAAAGCCAAAACAGCTTGCTGGAGCAATCTGCCAATCTGTTGAACCATCTGTTTATCATTGCTGACTACATTGTGATCAAAGCTAAACCCTTCAAACACCATCAACGACAATTCATGCGTCATTGACTGACCACTCATCCAGAGCAAACTTAAACCACTGGTCAACATCAATATAGAACTCAGCTCTCTGGAGCGGGCTATCTGCCCCTCTTTGCGGGCTTTTTCCCGCTTATGGGGCGTGGGTTCTTCTGTTTTCTCAAGATCGCTATCTTCAGCCACGGCTTTCCTTGTCAGCGTTTAAAACATTGTCGGTCAGAAAATATGGAATCAAATGGCTGTTAGCATGACAAAAGAGAAAAAATCCGATGGCTGGAACAATGAGAAATTTGACCGGGTATTTGCGGGATCAAGTTCAACAACAAACACGATTAACAATGAAAAAATCAGCGAGGTTACATTTTCCAAAATCAATGATAAAGCCAGCTAATCAAACTGTTATCCACTTATCATCAGAGCTAGCAGCAAAAAATTCGATTTTATTTTCATTAATTTCTGAACTTTTATATATCTATTTAACTCAAATAAATTGCATTATCGATCAATTATTACATTTTAAGTGGCAGTGATATGGTAATTATTTTAGTTAAACAAACGATTAATGTGGTTAGTCAAAGGGGAAGTGAAGCGGATGGCAATAGGGTATTACCTGCTCGTTGGTGACAAAACCACCTGTGGCGGACAGATTATTACGGGTGATCACACCATGACGTTTAATGGGCGGGCAACCGCACGTGAAGGGGATAAGGTCACCTGCGGCAAGCATCCCGGTACTTATATGATTGTCGGCGGCATATCAGATATGTTTGATATGGGACAACGATTAGCCGGTACACTGGATAGTGTCAGCACCTGCCCTTGTCGGGCCCGGTTTATCAATTCAGTTATGGACAGCTACGAGAAGCAGGAACAGCCTCGTCAACAAGCGGTAGCGCCTGCTTATATGGCAACGCAAAATTCACCGATAGAGAAAGCAACAACGGTTCAGCCCAACACTCCACCGGTAACACAAGCACCGCCTCCACCGATCCCGGTATTTGCCAAATCCCGCCAGCGGGGCAAAGGCTGTACCGATGCCGGTACAGAAACTGAACCGGCAAGTAATTTCGGCAGGATGGGGATATATCAGGTTCCATCATCACCAGTTCCAGTCACGGAATCAAAGCCTGAACAGCCCCCGCAAGGCAAGAAACATCCGCCAGAACCGGATAAGCCACAGGATAAAAAATTACCGTGGTATAAACGGTGGTTTAGTAGCAGCAAAGATAAGGCCGAAGTCGCTGCGACTGCTGTAACTGCAACGACTCGCAGCGCGGTAGCAGATGGCGAAGCGCTGGTGATGCGTTACATTGGTGGTGGCGTTACCAGTGCCGGACGTTGGCTGGCGGCGCCGAATCCGTTGACAGTCGGATTAATGGGGCTGTTTTATTCATCGGGATTGAATGAGGGCGAAGAGGATTACTTAAACCGATATCATCTTAGTGAAATAGCGGAACGATTCGGTAAAGCGCCGACCCGTGTTCGTTTTCGCTGGATCAGAGATGAAAAAAGCGGCAGGATGACGGTTCAGGGCTATCACGTCAGCCCGGAAAGTGGTCTGGATAAAGTGCCGGTTCATATGATGAGACTGAATCCGGCCACTGGTAATTACGAGTTCTGGGAGTCGGGAGAAAAATACCGGCCGACGATCTTATGGACGCCGAACGAACAGAAATTCAAAGTTCCACCCCATACCGGAAACGAGGAACAGCCGTTTATTCCGTCGCAGATAACCGTATTGCCGATCCCGGATAAAGTGGGCAGCGATATTGAATCGTTGCCGATGCCGGAAGAGAAGGATTTTCGCGATTATATTTTGATCCTCCCCATTCCTAATATGCCGCCGGTGTATGTGTATTTGAGCAAGCCGCCGGTGAAACCGTTGGAAGTGGGAGAATATCATGATCTGGCTGGGCGTAGTCGTAATGATGGGTTGGATATTGATCATATTCCGTCTCAGGCAGCATTGAGAAAATATATTGCTAATAAATATCCAAATATGTCTCCAGCAATGATGAAAGCTATCCTTATAAAAGGAGCCAGCATAGCAATACCTAAACGAGTACATCAGAAATACAGTGAAACCTATGGAGGGAAAAACACGCCAACGAAAAAGACTCAGGATGCGTCTGATCTGAAAGTTGCTGTAGAAAGTAATTTTGATGCTATGGTTGTTGGACTAACAGAAGAGGGTTATACGTCTGAACAATTAAATAAGGCGCGGGAAGATCTACATCAACTCAATAAAAAACAAGGGTGGTACAAATAATGGCTGATGTTGTTGCAATCATAAATAATTTAGGACAAACAGTCGATATATTGGTTGAAAAACAACTTATTTCGGCTGAAAAATTTGAGTACCTTTTTAATAGTGACGAGGAATTCCATTATCAGCCTGAACCTGGACTCATGCTAGTTTTTGATGAACTCACAAAAAAATTAATCTCTGTATGTATTAGTTTGACATCATACCTGCCCGAAATTGAAGTTTATAAAGGCAGTATGCCTCCACCATTTCAGTCTGAAATGGATAAAACTACAGTGAGAGCTATTTTAGGTCAACCTTCTGAGATTAATGAAGCTACAGAAGTACCGATTATTGGTATGGTCGGTGGTTGGGATGTTTATACCAATTGCTTAAAAGACTTATATCCAGCAATCAATATTGTGTTTGGGTACACAGTACGTCAAAGAGTAAGTGATCTAACCTTTAAAAGATCTGAGTAAAGAGTAATATCTCGCTATCTGTTTTGGACAGCATAGGCAGCGATATTGAATCGTTGCCTATGCCGGAAGAGAAGGATTTTCTGGATTATATTTTGATCCTCCCCATCCCGAATATGCCGCCGGTGTATGTGTATTTGAGTAAACCTAGAAATGGATTGCCACAAGATGGACACAATTATTATCCTGCCCCAAAAACAGAGAAAATTACTGGGGTTTCTGGGTTATGGTCAGCTAAGAAAAAAACTCCAAAACAAAATGGGGGTGGTAAACGGGATAGATGGGTAGATAGTAAAGGCCGTAGAATTTATGAATGGAACTCTCAGCATGGTGAATTGGAAGTTTACCGAGTAAGTGAACACCTTTGCTCTATAGATTATAAGACTGGGAAAGAGTTAAAACCTGCTATCAAAGGGCGAAGCATTAAACAATATTTGTGAGGTATATAATGGGATTAAAATTAAGATTAGAGTGGTTTGATAAGAAAACAGAATTGGGGGAAGGATGTGAATATTCCAAAGATTTTGAAGATGATTCTGATGTTATGGTTAGTGGATTAGGAATATCAACAGAAGATAATATAAATAACGGCGGCTTTGATGTGGAATCTAAATGGGTGAGTATTCTACAGATCCATTTCAAGCATCAAATCGATTTATCAGCTTATGATTATCAAATCTCTTTTGATTATCGAGATTTGTGGTAAACAGAGATTCAGCGGATAGTGGGATAGTGATCAATAAACCGCTATCCGTGTTTAACATAAGTTTTCGTTCCATACACGCCAGATCTTGGGTATAAATAAATGTCCGTCAACATTGAAGCATTAATTAATAATTTAGGTAAAACTTATCAGGAAATTCATAGTGAAGGATTAATTCCTTATAAAACCAAGCCAACAGGAAACCTAGGTTGCGATTACATGTCATTAGATATGATTAAAGAAGGTGTATATTTGGCATTTAAAAGAGAGAATAAGGTTTTATTTGTTATGACAATTACCTTAATTGACCGAGATAAACCATCATATCAATTTCCCAATGAGTTACCATCGCCCCTAATTTCGATGATGTCTCGTCAATGGATTCATGAGCAGTTTGTATCCAAACACAAGCAATGCAAACAGTTCAGTCATATATTACCCCTTAAGTGGGATTTTAGCTTTTTGTAGAGTGCGTCGGGCGCCAGATCAGCATCATTCGGCCAGCACACTGCGCCACACTCATCAACACGCGCTTGGGCAAAGAATTTCTGCTCTTTCAGTGGCTCGAACATGGGTCCGAACAACCGATCCGCTATGCACACCTCTCCATAGGCGCCATCATCGAATGTCACCGCCAAGGTATACTCTGGCTTTATTTCCACTTTCGTTACTCTGCGCATGATAATCACTCCAGTGGTTCAAATAAGCATGGAAATGAGGCGGATTATGGTCGTCGTCGTACATCCGAATCAGGATGCCAAAAAACTCACTGATAGTTGGCATTTGTAATAACCTGAGAAACAATGATTCACCAATAATACTATTCACAGTAGCACTGAGATTGACACTACTCAACCATTAAATACGAGATATAAATATCGAGAAAGGGAATCCTTTAGTTGGTTCATCAATCCCCAAATACGAATATCCAATATTTCTCAGATAGAACATTCACGACACGATAGTGTGCATGGATTAATGTTAAATGTGTTAGAGGGACAGATAGCTTATTGTCTCAAAGAGAACAAAGTCACTAAATAATGTACAGACTCTTTCCATTCAGAAACTCATTACCACCATCCATTGAAATTATTTCCCAATTTAAATATTATATTAAAATAATTTCAATAATCTTTTCCGATTTTATCATTACAATAGAATATTATCTCTAATATATTTCTACATTTTATTTCCAGTAAATCTAATGTTTCATAGGCTAGTACCTGATCCCCTTCATGAAATGCCCACATTATATTAATTGAAAAAATATTATATCATCCTTTTATCACTCCAATTACTTTTCCTGATTTATGATTATCTTCATGAATATAATATTAGATATTTTTCTCTGGCAGCATATCATGGCATTCTCACAACCCATCAAGCACTAGCGCATATTTAATTTATACCCGTCATCTTTCAAGTTGCCTCTTTGTTGGCTGCGCTCACTCACCCCGGTCACATAGTTATCTATGCTCTCGGGGATTCGCTCCCTTGCCGTCGCGATGCATCTTGAAATCCATAAGGTATATCCCAAGTTAAACCTTTAATTCCTCTGGAGTTCCCTCTCTATACGGCACCAACGTCGTCCTATCTTGCGAATCAACCGCACAATGATTATTACCAACAACAAGCATGACCAAATCGCTGGTTGCCTTAATCGCGTGATCTATTTCTCCATTCACAAAATAACAAACTCCAGGCTCTATTTCATGCTTTTCACCCGCATAAATAACATAACCCGTTCCTGCGAGTACAAATAAGATATGATGCCCTAAGTGAGTATGATTCTGCATCCCCTCATTTTTGCTGAAACGAATTAGATCGGCACCAAAACCATCAAACGAAACTAATCCCTCGCCCGTTCCCATACTGTTAACCATTTTATGATTTCTAGCCATTGTATCTACAACGAGATGTTCACCATTCCAGTGACAGAATCTATTTTTAATAAGTTCCATATTACCTTCCTTTTATCTCTACAAATAAAATTTTATTTTAAAGTAACTATCATCCATCTTTGTTAATTGAAATAATACTATCCCTCCATTCAATAAAATAATATTTCCCAGTAAAGTTTCAATCATCATAAATTCATATCAGAAAAGAAATTAACTGGTTATTAACAATATATCAAATGGAAATATGTAATTCCATAGTAGTATTTCACAAAAGCTCACTCTGTGATAGCAATCACTGTAAAACGCTTATTTTAAATTTCTTTGTAGAAGATAATCCCCGTTTAAAATAATATCAGCTAAAAGTCAGGTTAATTATATTATTAAGTCAGGACAATATTGATATTAATTAAATTAACCTTAATCCTCACTAAAAATAACTATTTCAGAGATATACCCGTTATCTTTCAAGTTGCCTCTTTGTTGGCTGCATTCAGGCTTCAAATTCTCTAATATCTTACGCAAAATATTCCTTTATTCACTGCTCAGGTCTGACATTTCATCTTTATCATAGAAGGTGAACAGCATGAATCGCGCCTAAAAGAAACCCCACAACCTCTTTCGAGATTGTGGGGTTTCCAACATGCTCTTTGATTTTCCTGTTCCGCTTCACTGCCTACTGTTTTGCAACCACAGATTCATTGTGAGGCAACCAGTAGTGCCGATGTTCAAAAGCATATTTAGGCAATCGAATACGCAGCGGTTTCTGCCCGGAAGGCCAGCAGGTACGCCAATCTATGTCCTGACCTTGTAGCCATAAGAATCGAGAGTCATCCTCCGCCATATGAAGCCATTGATCTTCTTTGGTTGAAGCAGACGAAGCAAAATCCCGTAGCTGCCTTAGTAGATCCTGCCGGGATGTTGCCACAAATAATGCCCGATAAGACAACGCTGCCCGGCCAAATTGTAATGTCCAGCTCACCGCAGGCAGATCAACGCCTTCGTCGTTGTCAATGAAATCTCCCAACACAGCCACCATTTTTTGTAACGATGCCTGACTATTGGCCGAGAGAGGATAATAATCCCCCTCCAAATTGGCTCTCATCTGTTGCTGTGTTTGAGTTGGCGCCTCTTCCAGAATGACATGGGAATTGCTGCCGCCCAATCCAAAAGAACTCAGTCCAGCGAAACGTTTTTGCCCTGCCCCAACCCGCCAGGAATTTTCCTCTGTAGCCAGTTGTAAACGTGAATCCACGCTATCAATTTCAGGATTCAAACGCTGAAACGCGGCGCTAGGTACAATGGATTTATGTTGCAGCATTAATAAAACTTTAACGATGCCAGCTAACCCCGCAGCCCCTTCTAAATGCCCTATGTTGGCTTTTACCGAACCAATATAGCAAGGCTGTGACATCTCTCCTGATTGATCATAGTTAAAGACTTCATTAAGCGCATTAAATTCTATGGGATCACCCAATGAGGTTCCCGTTCCATGTGCTTCAAGGTAACTGATTTGCTCCGCAGAGATTCCAGCCTGTTGCAAGCAATCTTTAACCAACGCAATTTGCTGCTCAGGGTTAGGTGAAGTCAGTGAATTAGCTCGCCCACCATGATTGACCGCCGATGCCCGAACGTATCCATAAATCGGGTCCCGATCTTCTAAAGCCTGTTTTTGCGTTTTCAAGAACAAACACACAGCCCCTTCACCACGGACAAAACCATTAGCATCCGCATCAAAAACCCGACAACAGCCATCCTTAGATAACATTCCCGCCCGGTAATAAGCAGCCATGTTGAATGTGTTGCTCAATAGGTTGACACTGCCAACTATCGCCTGTTGGCATTCTCCAGAACGCAATGAATTCACCGCTTGAGTCAGTGCCGTCAATCCACTTGAACACGCGGTATCAATCTGCAAACTCGGGCCAATAAAGTTGTAATAAAATGACAATCTGTTAGCCAAGAGGCAATTCAGTGTCCCTGTCGTCGCATAAGCATTTGCCATCGCCATATCGGCCGCAACAAGTTCACGATAATCATTACTGCACGAGCCAATAAAAACACCCGTCTTTGATCCTGAATAGCCAAGCGGATTAGCGCCGCTATCTTCGATCGCTTGCCAAGTCAGCTCCAACAGCATTCTCTGTTGCGGGTCCATCATGGCCGCGACTCGCGGAGAAATACCAAAGAACGGCGCGTCAAAACCATCGATACTATCAAGCAGCCCCGCTTTTAAGGCTTTTTTAGGCAACGGAATAGCGTAAGGTTTTCCAGACGCAAACCGCTGCTCTGGGATCTCTTTTATTACACTGTGTCCAGTTCTTAAGATCTCCCACATTTGTTCTGGGGAATCTTCCGCCCCAGGAAGTCGGAAAGCCATGCCCACAATAGCAATAGGCATCTGTTTGGTATCACCCGCACTACTTATTGAGGGAGTAATGGAACTTAAATGTTCCAACAAGGCAGATTTAGCTATCCGTTGTTCATCCGGGCTAAGCGAATGATATATGTGGTGCAGATTATCCATGCTTTCCTCCTTCTATGAGGCGCTGTAACCTTAATGCTGCTTCGCCATCAAGACTACGCATCGCATTAATAAAGTCATCTAAGGAATGTTTCTTCTCAGTCAGTTCAGTTTTGGCCGTGTCAAGATGTTCAATCAATCGATGCGGCGAGCTATAACGCCAGAACAGCGTTGGCGATAATTTCCGACGAAAATGCACTGACATTCTTTCTGCAAGTTTTACCGCCTTAAGCGAATCAATGCCCAAATCAGCCCAAGTGCGTTGCATCATTGATTCAGTAAAATCTTCGTCCCAATTCAGGAAATCCGCCAGCAACGTGCGTAATTGCCCAGAAACCGATTTACCTGATTTACTTTCTATCTGATGCGCGACAGATCGTGGCCCAGACAGAACACGAACCTGAGCAATAATCTCGGTAATAAACTCAGACGCCTCTACCCCATTGAGCAAATAGTGATTAAATGCCAGAACGAGGTTCATCTCTTTGTTGTGAGGCGCGCCAATGAACAATGTCGACTGAGATGGCGGCACAATAACAGGTACGGCAAAGGTAGCGCCGTCGTTGCCGGTATAGGAGATCATCATAGGAACATCAATATCAACCGGCAGTTTTTCCGCATCTGGATCAAGTACCCCATTCAGATGTTGCCTGAACTCAAAAAAGCTCATTGTTTGCGTGCTCGGTACTTTTAACGAGCTCAAATCGCCTTTTTCATCCAGAAAAGCAATACCCAGATTGATATCCGTATAAGTGTGGTAACGCTCTTGATCAAGCGGCCTGGAACGCAACATCGGGAATTTTTTCAATGCCTGAGAAATTGCATAAGTAATTACCTGAAATGGCGTTATCCACTCCTGCTGCCCGGAGGTTTCCGTTAAATGATGAATAGCGTTATCAACCAGCTCAATCGGTAATGGTTTAGCTGCCCAACAAGGCTGTACCGTCGCACTATTTAACCGTATTGCACGATTAAGACGCTGTTGATCTCGTGACAGCAAACCCACATTGCCATTTTCTGCATTGTCTTTTTCTAACGTCTTGGTTTCGCGGTGCTGCTGAAGGTAATCATCTATATGACCAGGCAATAATGTGCCATATTTTTCCGCCAGTTGATTAAGAATGTGCGGCTCAATTTGGTGTTCTTGTGCGTACTGACGGGTTTTCGGCGGAATACGCGCAGGAGGAGCAGAGACTTTAGGGGCAGTCTCCACTTGCTCTATTTTTTCGACTTCCTCCGCCACTTTCTCCATTTTCTCCGGCGGAGGCGTTAACGCTTCACTGACAGGGGAAGATTCTGCCGTCTCGCCAACGGCTCTGATGACGGCAATAGGCGATCCAACAGGGATAATGTCATTTTCCGCCGCCAACCATTTTTCCAAAATCCCCTCAACATCAGATTCAATGGTAAAGGCAGCCTTATCCGTCTCCATTTCATAAACAGGTTCATCACGCTTGACATGATCGCCCACCTGCTTAAGTAACTGGATGATGACGACTTCAGTGGTTCCTTCTCCCATCGGGGGAATAAGCAACTGTGCCATAAGTTCTCCTTAGCTCATTACCGCATAGACGGAAGCCAAAATGTCATCCGTGCTGGGTAAAACCGCTTTCTCTAAACAAGGATTAAAAGGAATATGAATATCTTCACGCGTCACCAGGCGCGGAGGCGCCAGTAAAGAGAAGAAATTGTCATTCTCATCCAAAATATCAGCAATAATGGATGCTCCAACACTGGCCGTCCGGGTATCCTCTTGCACAACGATAAGCCGTCCGGTTTTGCGCAAAGATTCCGCAATCCGTTGTTTATCCCAAGGTACCAGACTACGTAATTCAATCACTTCAATGTCAATATTGTCTTTTTCCGCCTGAAGAGCAGCCATAGTCGCAAGCTGAGTCGTATTACCCCAAGCAACCAGTGTAATATCCTTTCCTGCCCTGACGATATTTGCCTGCCCAAGCGACACCGGACTCACTAACCGGCGCTCATGGCGCTCTCTCATAAGGTGTTTAGGGATCAGGATCAGACTTGGCATATCCAAACTTAATGCGGTACGGAACAATGCGACGGTATCGGCTGGCGTCGTTGGAACAAGAACATTAATACCGGGAATATGCGCTAAGATACCGTCCGAGCTTTGGCTGTGCCATATACCGCCGCCAGGAAGATAAGCGCCATAAGGAGCATATATCACTACCGGACAGCGCCATTTTCCTACCGTTCTCCAGCTTAAAGTGCCAAGTTGCGACTGTAACTGATTGAGACCTAATCCAACAAAGTCAATAAATTGCAGTTCAACAATCGGACGCCAGCCACAGGCGGACAACCCAACAGACGAGCCAATAATCGTGGCTTCTGAAAGGGGAGCGTTAAAAACGCGATCAGGATAGCGAGTAGATAAGCCACGGGTGAAACCAAAAACACCCCCTTTAGGATCTTCAATATCCTCACCAAACAACAGCACATTCGGATGTTGACTCAATGCCTCGTCCAACACCTGATTTACCGCTTTGACCTGCGTCTCTTCGGCTTCCATCTCAACATGTACGGCAGGAGCGCTTTCACGATTACACAAATAGGTACTGACAGTTGCAGGATCAGGCTCTTCTTCGTGATAAACACGCTCGAATATTTCCGCTACATCAGCTTTAATGCTCTCTTTTTGTTCAGCCAGAGCCTGTTCAGTAATCGCCCCCTTTTCCTTTAAATAGGCGACATAATTTTCAATAGGGTCCTGTAGTGTCTCCAGCTCATCCGGGGTACGGTACAGTTTGTGAGAATCTGAATTGGAATGAGAATCTAACCGATCCATACGACAAACCAATATGCAGGGAGTCCGCTTAAATCGCGCTTTATTGAATACCTCCTGTGCGACAGGAAATACGGTTTCCGGCTTGCGGGCATCAACATGGCGGATCAAACACTCGTTAAATATTCCCAATCGATACGGGGCCATTTTCTCCGTTGATGTACTAATACCCAGTTTATTATCGGAAACCACAAAGACCACCGGCAAACGCCTTTCAACCGCAAAGCTGACCGCTTCATAAAATTCTCCCTGCCGGGTCGCCGCATCGCCGACACCACACACGACAAGCCCGTTTTTATTGTCCAACACGCTTGCCCAAGCAGCGCCAGCCGCGGGAATACATTGGGTCCCCGTCAGGCTGACTACCGAGAAGATATTATGCTCTTTGGAGCAAAAATGGTTCGACATGGTTCGGCCGGCTGAGTGAGAAGTGGCCTTGCCCATAAGTTCCCTTGTCATTTCAACAATAGACATACCACGCGCTAACACTAATGCCCGATCACGATAGTAAGGAACCAGCACATCATTTTTTTCCATAAGCTGAGGCAACACAGCCAGCCCTTCATGCCCAGCAGCCGACACATGGAACCAAGCTCGGCCTTGTCGTGTGACTATTGCGCTACGATTATCAAATTCCCGTGACAGCAGCATGTCATAAAGTAACTTTTGCTCATCCAAACAATCATTAATTGAAGGGCTGTGTTCCTTAAGAGGTACTTCATTGATCTGTACGTCTATCACTCTCTTTTTCCTCACAAATAGTTAACGTGGTAGTTGTCGTTATTGCGCTTAATGCCTGATAAAAAGGCGAACACGGGGTAGTCCCGTTCATGATTACTTGAGAGACTATAGATCCCGATAAAGAAGTGAACGTAGGGTTATTGCCTACGCGAATTGCAAAAGATAGAGGTATACGGTCACAATTTTTAATTACGTTTATACCCGTCATCTTTCAAGTTGCCTCTTTGTTGGCTGCACTCGCTCACCCCGGTCACATAGTTCGCTATGCTCCCAGGGATTCGCTCTCTTGCCGTCGCGATGCATCTTGAAATCCATAGGGTATATACCCGTCATCTTTCAAGTTGCCTCTTTGTTGGCTGCACTCACTCACCTCGGTCACATAGTTCGCTATGCTCCCGGGGATTCGCTCCCTTGCCGTCGCGACGCATCTTGAAATCCATAGGGTATATACACCTAACATAGGGGGAAAAATTATCTCCATAACCATAAATGGTTTCGGCCATCATGGTATTCCCTAAATTTTTAGCATTGTCCTGAACATAATGTGACACCATTTAAAAAACTCCAACCGATGAACAACAGCCATTCGTTAAGAGTAGGGCCAACAAGCATCGGCATTTCCATGATTACAAAACAATTAAAAAAACAGATTCTTACCTATGTCTTTAAATCCTGCAATGATAAGACATAGGAATAATTCATTACTTTGCTAAATTATTTTAATGATCAGATTTTTTCGACAAGCTCTTCATTAGGTATTTTTATGTTCAACCAAGACATGGCCTCAATAATAACACGTATTATATCAACCGAACTTGAGACTTTATGCTCACATTAGAATTCATTATGTTTTGTGATGAATGTCAATAACGTTCTCCTCATATCAAACAATAGATAAAGCTGAATTGACGAAATCATCCAGCATCAATCCTGATATTTTATTAAAATTTAGCTTATTATCTCCTATGTTTTATCATAAAAAAAACTGTAGTAATGCGGGAGTGATCACAAAAAGGGCACCAAAAAATTTAACTATATGATTATTATGAATTTATCACCCCAAACAGCACTGATATTATAATGCAATTAGTGGGATATCAACATATAAAAATATATTTCATAACTATTTGAATATATTATCAATCATTCAAATAGTAAATTAAAAAAATGATAAAAGGAAATATCATTTTCACACTTTTAAAATGATTAGTTCATGCAATTATTTCCACTCCAGATATTCCTTCTTAATTCCAAACAACAAAGGCTATAACGGACAACTCCCTTTGTTTAGCGGTGGTTTTCTGTGATATACCGATATACCACTCATACATAATCAATGATAACTGAATACATCCGGCAATATTCAATCATGCGAAAAAAGCTAAGAATATTATTCAATTGCATCACCAAATCGGTTCTTCTACTTTATCTCGCTATTTGGTCTTGATGAAAAACAAGGATTAAACATGGTCATCACTCAGACCTAAGCCTGTGGCGCATTAGTAACTACTGCCAAAGATATAATGACTGCGCTACCCAATGCCGACAAATCAACTGCTTTTTGCAAATACAAACCTGAACACACAGTGGTGGACATCCATCTACAGTTACTTACCTTTCATGCCGAATTTGCGTATTCGATCACAATAGTTTGATCTGGTTAGTAAACTTGGTTGCGATCTGCCAATCAACCCAATTATCTTTTAGCAAAAACCAGCTTAATAATTTACCTACGGTATAATAACTAGTATCCCAAAAGGGTTGAGTATCATGAAAAACCTTCACTATTTGCTTGTTACACCAGGATTAATACTTTCAGCCTCTGCCCTTGCTTCACCTGCTAATAGCATCGAAGCACGCCTTGATGCACTTGAGCAGCGGCTACAACAAGCAGAACAACGAGCCGCCCAAGCGGAAGCGCGAGCCACCGCCGCCGAGCAACGCGCACAGCGACTGGAACAGCATGCTATCGAAACCAAACAACAGGCCACACAAGTCGCACAACACCCTACTTCACAGGAAAATAGCGCTTCATCAACCAGCAATTTGAAACTGAATGATTTTGGCGATCTAAAATTGTACGGCGATGTAGAATTCAATCTTGATGGCGCCAGCCGAACCGGTCAGCTTACTTCACTTAAAACCAGCGATAATAAAGACTGGAAACCTGGCGACAAAGAGCGTTGGAATGTCAATGGCCGCATTTTGATCGGACTGGACGGTTACCGCCGTGATCAAAACAACAACTTTGCCGGCTTTAGAGTGCAACCGTTGGCAGACATGACTGGCAAAATGAATCTCGACGACGCCGCTTTCTTTTTTGGCAATGAGAAAAACTGGCAGGCCAAAATCGGGCGTTTCGAAGCCTACGATATGTTCCCTCTCAACCAAGATACTTTTATCCAGTATTCTGGTAATACCGCCAACGATTTGTATGCCGATGGTTTCGGTTATATTTACATGATGAAAGAAGGACGTGGCCGCAGTAATAGCGGTGGTAACCTAATGCTAAGCAAATACGCCGGCAACTGGTATTTCGAACTCAATACTCTACTCGAAGATGGCACTTCGCTATTCCGAGATAACGCCTACCACGGCAATACACTGGAAAATAAAAAAAATGTCGCCTATTTGCGCCCGGTAGCAGCCTGGAAACAAGATCAGTTTAGCGCAGCCATAGCGATGGAGAGTAATGTCGTCAATAACGCCTATGGCTATCAGAACAAGCAAGGGCAATGGGTTGACCAATCCAAACGCAATGGTTATGGCATAACACTCAGTTGGAACGGTCTGGAGGCCAATCCTGATGATGGCATTGTCGCTAACCTGAATACCGCCTATCTGGATGCCTCAGATGAACATAATTTCACTACCGGAATTAATGTAATGTGGCATCGTTTCGAACTGGGTTATATCTATGCCCACAACAATATCAAAGCGTTCAATACTGACGATACAACCGCACAGATTAATCACCCATTCAATGAACCGGGTAAATACGATATAAATACCATCCATATGTCATATCAGATTCCTAGTATCATGAATATGAAGAACTTTAATCTCTATCTTGGCGCCTACGTCTCTATGCTGGAAGCAAATGCTAACAACAAAATTGCCAACAGTAATAATGACCGACGCTACGGCGCACGCGCCAGATTTAAATATCTCTTCTGATGCAGATTAATTATCTCTGATTATGTGCACGACGATAAATTTAATGTCAGACTTTGTTTCTGACATTAATGTAATAGGTGAAGTTGGTAATAATAAAAATTCAGTTATATCGTTGGGTTTAACTTATAAAATGTAGACAAGTTAATTATGAATGAAAAATTTTTATTATTAACTGCATTGTTAGTTTTATCTACATCTGTTTCTATAGGCGCTAAAGAAGAGTTGAATATTTCAGAATTTAAATATGATGATTTTCATACTATGAATATAGAAGAAATGGAAAAAACAAAAGGAAAAATAAGAGTTGCTGTAGCAGTTGTCGCTCAGAGTGTTGCTGGTACTAGTCATGGTAGCGGTTGCTTTACGTACCATGCGGGTATAGTAAAGTGAGTGTTATGCTTTTATTTACAAGTATAATTTCGGTATATGCTATTATAGCATGGAAGTTTTTTCCTGAATATAAAACCATAACTATTATAGTAGCTAATTTTTGTTGGTTATCATATGGTTACTTACTAGAATACCAATCTTATGCGTTATATATGCCGTTATTTAGCATAGCATATGCTATATTATTACACTCTATTTTCAGAAAGAAAAAATTTAAATTTTATGATAGCTCCTCAAAGCTCTATTATATAATTCCTTTTTTTGTCTTTATGCAAGAATTAATCAAAATCGTCAATAAAATATAATATCAACAACCTATTTCAGTAGGTATATACCTTATGGATTTCAAATTAGCATGAAAAATCAAACCCACGTTTTCTTCTGAAAATGGTAAAAACCAATAGATATACCCAATGGATTTCAAGATGCATCGCGACGGCAAGGGAGCGAATCCCCGGGAGCATAGAGAACTATGTGACCGGGGTGAGTGAGCGCAGCCAACAAAGAGGCAACTTGAAAGATGACAGGTATATTTACAGAATTAGTAATCCATTTATATTCAAGGAATATAAATGGTAGGATTTTATTACTGATAACTCCCTACTAACTGAATGGGATATAAATAGTCAATTAATTTCCTAGATTAATGATATACTAAGGTTAAAATCAATTAAATTTAATATCACATTCTAACATCTCTTTATATGTAAATTTTTTTTGCCAAATTAAAAATAAAAACCCGAGTTGACATTGTATACTTTGCGATCTATTTTCTATTTAATTTTAGTGAAAAAATTTTTATTGTTGGGAGGATTCAACTAATAAGAGAAATCCTTCAAAAAGACGGTCAGTTACTATAGTAAGCATCTATTTCGCCAAAGGAAAATACACTATGACCTAAACAGAAAACAAGCATCAGAATTAGCGACAACTACAGTGAAAGCATTGTGCCCATTAAAACATAAGGGTTAAAACAATGACGTTTGATAATGGCTTAGCATTTGCCAGTCATGAAATGATCAATAAAGAATTAGATATAAAAATTGACTTTGCTAATCCTTATGCGTTGCTGACCAAAAGGGAATAAAAGGAAAGATGAATTTCAAAGTATTGTAGGAGGATACTATTGTTTCACCCGGCAAGAAAGGCAATACTATTGAGGTCATTAACTCATTCAAAAAACGGCTGTTATAATATAGTAGGTTTGTTTAAGAGCCTATTTATTTAAAATTAACTCTCTCATTTATCCAACAACATTCTTTACTATCTGATTTGTCAGAAATTGATTGATTGATTTTTCAGATCGAAAAAAAGCATGGCAATGTTGTTGTACTTACTATGCGAAATCGAGACATTCTTATTTATAGGTGTTTTTTAAAAACATTAAATATATACCTTATGGATTTCAAGATGCATCGCGGCGGCAAGGGAGAGAATCCCCGGGAGCATAGATAACTATGTGACCGGGGTGAGTGAGTGCAGCCAACAAAGAGGCAGCTTGAAAGATAACGGGTATAACTAAATAATTTTTTGAGTTAATTAGCATTAATTGGTTTTCCCTAAGATATCGTAATTAATTTAATACGATGTCATTTTAGTTCACCCTAATAAAGAGATATTACAATGGGCTGGAATATATTTATTAACGCACCAGAGAGTTACCGTCTTACTACCGCACATATCCGCAATAACTTGCACCAACAAGGGTTTGCCACTTTCAACGCCACCGATCTTGCCCTTTCTGACAGTGAAAAAATCGATCTTATCTCTCTGTGTGAATTATCAAAGTCACTGCCGTTAGACCGATTTGGTGAAGGTGGTCGTCACCGCAGTTATTGCGAAGGAGTGTGGAGCGGTGAAACAGAAACTATTCATTGGAAAACAGGTCATCAGCAGCCTGATGGTAGTATAGAGATTGATTATCATCAGGGAAGTGAATATCAACCTGAATTTGGTGGTGTGGTACGCAAATTCCTGCGCATGCCTGATGAAATACTGAATAAAGGACTACTTAATAAACTCATTTGGCACGATCTGAGTCTAACCGGCATGGCCGAACATTATTCCCGTTTGCTGTGTGGTGTACATTTGATCCGAATGCAAGCACTACCTGGTAAACCGGCAAAAATTACGCCTAACTGTTTCCATCGTGATGGTCAGCCGTTCACCGCTGTACATTTGATTGAACGTTACAATGTCGAAGGCGGTGCAACGCATATCGCGCCGCCTTCTTATGCAAATTGCCAGCTTGAAGAAGTCCCTGCTCATAAGATAACTCGCTTTACCCTTAATGATCCCCTTGATAGCTACATCATCGACGATGCAGCGATTTGTCATTACATCAATCCCGTAACTTGCGATGAAAACTCCAGCGTTGGAGTCCGTACTATCATTCTGATTGATTTCACCCCGTTAGAACAGAGTGACAGGTGCTCCCAATAGCGCTTTTGCAATGAAAAATGGCGACAGCCAAGGCGATAGTTTTTACGGCGATCACTAAGCTTCAAGAACCCTTTTATCTTAGGAAAAATGTTGTGAGTAATCATTCAAACACCTCAGCAAATGTTCCATTCTTATTGCCAACGCCTGCTCAACGCAGACTATGGCTTATTAGCCAAGGAAATATGGACTCAGCATTATATAACGTGCCATTTTCGTTACGTTTGTGTGGTACGTTAGATACGAAAGCGTTTGAACAAACTATTCTTTTTATGATTGAGCGTCATCCAGTGTTGCGTTCTCAATTTCATGTTCTCAATGGAGAATTGCAGATAACATTACATCCGCAGCGGCCTGAATTACGTATCCGTGATCTCAGCTATTATTCCCCGGAAGAACGCGAAACCAAAATACAGTCAATCTGTAATAATGAAGCCAAATATTGTTTTAATCTCAGTAGCGATTTGCCTTTTCGTTGTTTATTGCTTCGTCGACAAGAAAACGATCATCAGTTGATATTTACGCTTCATCATATTGTATTTGATGATTGGTCTACTCACGTTTTTCTTAATGATTTTAGCCATGCCTATAATCAGTATAAAGTCGGTCAACAACCTAAGTTGGCGACGATTACTTACCCATATGTCAGTAACTCTGTAACAGATATTCATATTAATAGCGCCCGTCAGCAACGCTTACGCGACTATTGGGGAAAACAGCTAGCGGAATTGCCTGAACTACATAAATTATCTACAGATCGGCCACGGCTATTGGAACAACGGGGATGTGGCGCGGTATATCAGAAGTCACTTCCTTTATCTCTCGTTGGACGTATTTCTAAAATCTGCCAACGTTATGGATTAACACCTTATATGGTGGCGATTTCCGCTTTTGCAGTATTACTGAATCGTTATTCATACGATGACGACATCGTTATTGGCAGTCCATTTGCGAATCGTCACAGTATTGATGAACATGTCCGTCTTGGCTTTTTTATCAATTTATTACCGCTGCGTTTTCGCTTTAGCGAGGAAATAAGTTTCAGTGATCTATTAGTTCAAGCGCGCGATATATTGCTTGATGCATATGAAAATGCTGATTTGCCGTTTGATGAGATTGTCGACGTGGTACAACCCTTGCGTTCTCTGAGCCACGCCCCTGTTTTTCAGATTATGTTTGATTATTTGAAGAGCCCGGGACAAGCATTGCAACTAGATGGATTAGAAACAGAAATACAATTTATCCATTCTGATACTGCTAAATATGATTTGACGTTATCGATAGAAGAATCCCCGAATTCCCTACTCTGTCTGGTTGAATTTGATACCGATTTATTTGATACCCTCACCATTACTCGCATGGTGAATCACTATGAAAAATTGTTGGATAGCTTGTTAAGTGAACCTGAACGTTCTGTCGCCAAATGTAGCATGTTGCCGCCAGAAGAGCTGGAGACGTTGGCTCGCTTCTCCCGGCCGGCAGAACCTCTACCCGTATTGGAATTTATTTCAGTAGCTGAACGCATCAAGTCACAAGTGCGTAATAATCCAGATGCCCGAGCGATTGTTTGGCGTGATCAACGTTTCACCTATGCTCAACTGGACCAGTATGCGCAATGTCTGCTCGCGAAGATGCGCCAGTGCGGCGTTGGGCCGGGTAGCCGGGTTGCCGTATTTATGAGCTACCGACCAGAAATTGTCATCTCTTTTTACGCTATTCTCTCCGCCGGGGCGGTTTATGTGCCGTTATCCCCCGCTGATCCTCGCTTTGCCGATAAAATAAATGATGCACAGCCAGTACTGATCCTCACCAATGAACAGGATGCTGCTGGTTTGCTTGATTTTCGTGCCATCACGCTAGAAGTTGATGGACTGTTTCGCCAACCAGCGCCGCCGGAAGAGCAACCAATCTGGCCGGTGAAGGAAAGTGATTCGGCCTATATTATTTACACTTCTGGTTCAACGGGTAATCCCAAAGGGGTAGAAGTAAGCCACGGCAGTCTGCACGCATCGTACCATGCCTGGTGTTATGACTATCGTTTCACCCAACCCGGTGAGCCAGTATCGCTACAACTTGCCGCCCCGATTTTCGATCTCAGTATAGGGGATTTCAGTCGTACTCTGGGTTGTGGTGGATGCTTGGTTATGTGCCCGCGTGAATGGTTGCTGGATGCGCCGGAAATGCACCGCTTGATGATGAGCGAAGGCGTGACCTTTGGCGATTTTCCTCCTGTAGTACTGCGTCAATTAATTCAGTTCTGTCAGGATAATGGGAAACGTCTGGATGGATTATCAACACTAGTGTGTGGGGCTGATGTCTGGTTCGGTCATGAGCTGCACGCAGCACAGACGCTTTGCCGCCCAGATGCGCGTATTCTGGGTTCTTACGGTGTAACCGAAGCCACCATTGACAGCACTGTTTTTGATCCGGAAACACATCCATTGGCCGCCGGGAAAGTGATCCCATTAGGTAGGCCGCTGGCTAGCTGTGAGCTGTTCATTGTTGATAAACACTTACAACAGGTGCCAATCGGCGTTAGTGGTGAATTGTTGATTGCTGGTGTTACCGTAGCGAAAGGATATCTCAATAATCCTCAGCTTACGGCAGAGAAATTTATCACTGGCAAATTCGATAGCCAAGGTCGTTTTGTGGCAGACAGTTTTGTGCAAGATAATAGTGGTACGCGATTTTATCGCACCTCAGACATTTGCTGTTTCCTGGCTGACGGTACTATTGATTTCATGGGACGCAGTGATCATCAGGTCAAAATTCGCGGTTTTCGCGTCGAATTAGGTGAAGTTGAGAGCGCCCTACTGGAACACGCAGATGTGCGCCAGTGTGCGGTTGTCGCCTGTAATGACAGTACAAATAATAAAGTGCTGGTCGCCTATGTTGTGTCATCGGCTGATACTGATAAGTTACGGCGTTATTTGTCCCTGCGGCTACCCGGGCACATGATGCCGCGTGCTTTCGTGTTTCTCGATAAATTACCCACCACACCTAATGGCAAGGTTGATCGCAAGCGCTTGCAGGTCCCAGATTTTTCGCTACCAGAAAATCAGGAATCTATGACAGAACCGGTAAATGATCGTGAAGAACAACTGCTGGCATTATGGAGAACAGCGTTGGGGGTTCAGGTCATCGGCACCGAAGATAATTTCTTCTATTGTGGCGGCAATTCATTAACTGCTGCCAATCTGATTACGCAGATCAACAAAACGTTTAGTGTTCAGCTTAAGCTTTCCGCTATTTTCAATCATCCGACTATCGTCGGTTTAGCTTCGCTACTGGATAGCATTGAAAAGAACTGTGTCGAAAAGAACGGTGCGAAACAGAGTGTTACTATGCAGCACATTTCGCAGATCAGTGACTTACTCTCATTCGGTCAGCGCAGTTTGTGGTTGCTTGCGATGCAACGGCCGGATGATTGCAGTTACAACGTGCCTTTCACACTGCGTCTGCATGGTAATCTGCATTTTAGTGCGTTAATGCAAGCATTGAATGACATAGTGCAACGTCATGATGTATTGCGCACTACATTCTCTAGCCAAGTCAGCAAAGTAAACGGGCCGGATGGAACATCCAGTTTTGAACCCAGTTATCAGGTTGCGCCTGAATTAACGCTAACCCTGCGCCAACAAAATATCGCCGGCGGTGAATCAGCGCTGGCATCGAAATTGCGGGAAGAAATGATGGCAAGTTTCGATCTCGCCAATGGACCACTCATCCGTGCGGTACTGTTTACGTTGTCCCCGCAAGAACATGTGCTTTGTATTACTCTGCATCACATTATTTCCGATGGCCGCTCGCTGGCAATACTTTTTGATGAGTTACGGCACTGCTATCAGGCACGTCTGGCCGGTAAGGCACCCATGCTACCCATGTTGGAAGCAAACTATGGGCATTTCATTACCTGGCAACGGTCTCGACTGGCTGATCCCGCGGTACAGCAACAAATTCACTTCTGGCGTCAACAATTGGCAGATGCGCCAACTACTCTGACACTGCATGACATGACCGCCCCCACTGACGAGGCGACGGCAATAAGTTGTGCTATTCCCCACCAGTATGTTGAAGGTGTAGAAAAACTGGCTCGTGAGCAGAACTGTACACCGTTTATGGTCTGGTTGAGCTTGTTTGCACTCCTGTTGCGCCAGCAAAGCGGCGAGCAGGATCTTATCGTCGGCACCCCGGTGTCGCTGCGTACCATACCTGCATGGGATGCGTTGATTGGTTACTTTGCTAATACTTTACCGGTACGTATCAATAGCGGTGAGTTGCACACTTTCCAGCAACTACTGATGCATACGCGACAAGTTAGTCTCGATATTCTTGAAAATCGGGATTTACCATTCGATTATTTGGTACAGACACTTAATTTGCCTCGTGTGGCGGGTAAAAATCCTGTTTTCCAAACTATTTTTTCCTGTGAACTGGATCAACCAAACGATGCAACATTCGGGGACACGAAGGTTTCAGACGTCGAGTTGGGGGATTATCGCGCCAAAATTGATCTGGAACTGGCTATTAACCGTGTAAATGGTCAGGTTTATGCTCACTTTATGGCAATGCCGGGTGTGTTATCTGCCGTCACTCTGGAACGGATGAGTGAGCGTTTGCTGGCTATGTTGTCACAAATCATTGAAAAACCAGATACTGCATTGGCTGATTTGTTGACGGTTAATTCCGGCAGTAGCGCTCAACCAGCACTCATTGTTGATAAGTCACAAGGACTGTTTCAATTGTTTGAGCAGAGCCTGTCCCAGTATGGCGGACATGTGGCGCTGGAAAGTGATGAATTGAGTCTGAGTTATCAGCAGCTTGATACATTGACGGCATATGTGGCGCAGCAACTACAACAAGCAGGTGTAAGCCGTGGCGATCGAGTTGGCATTCTGATGGGACACCATCCACATAATGTCACGGCAATGCTGGCAATTAACCGGATTGGTGCGGTGTTTGTGCCGTTGGCTCCTGATAACGCCGAACCAGCAAATCGGTATGTGATTGATAATGCGGCAATAAAAGCGATCTTATGCCGAAATGAAACAGCGCCCCTGTGCCAGCGTCTTGGTCTGGCGGCAATTAATATTGATGAGTTAGATATAGCCAATACCCCCCATATGGCAATGGCGGCGATCTGTCAGCCGGATGACTGCGCTTACGTTATTTACACGTCGGGCTCGACGGGCAAACCGAAAGGGGTTGCTGTCTCCCACCGCAGTGTCTGTCATAACATTCTGGCAATACGCGATGAACTGAGGCTGGAACCTTCTTCTCGCATAGCACAATACTCTTCGCCCGTGTTTGATGTGATGTTGGGAGAAATTTTTCCAGCGCTTGCAACAGGTGCTTGCGTGGTCTTCGGTAAGAAACAACAACTATTACCTGGCAATGGGCTGACAGAGTGGCTGGCACATAAACAGATTACTCATATGTGGATTGTACCTTCCGCGTTAGCGATAGTGCCGTTAGTACCGCTGCCTAATCTCCAGGTGCTTATCGTAACGGGTGAGCCTTGTATGCCCGAAGTCGCCCAGCGCTGGTCTGTAGGGCGCAGGCTGATGAATGGATACGGCCCTACTGAATGTGCGATTGTGGTATCCCTTACGGATTATCATGCCGCAGGACAAAGTCTGGTACTGCGCCCAATGGGCGATGTTCGCTTCTATCTGCTTGATGAACAGAGAAAACCCGTGGCGCCGGGGGAAATGGGTGAACTGTATTTAGCGGGAACCTGTGTTGCACAGGGCTATCTGGGGATGGATGAAAAAACCGCTGAGGTGTTTTTACCCGATAGCTTTGCACCACAATTAAAGGCTCGCATGTACCGTACCGGCGATATTGTGCGCCAACTCGTGGATGGCGCACTGGAGTTTGTTGGTCGGGTTGACCGTCAGGTAAAAATCCGTGGTCACCGAATTGAACTGAATGCTGTACGTGCCGCCCTAAGTGCGTTACCGGGTGTACGTCAGGCCGAAGCGCTGGCGATCACCGATAGCCAAGGAAATAAAGAGTTAGCGGGATACATTGTCGGCGAAACTAGCCGTAGTGAGATCCTGAACGCATTACGCCAGCAGGTTAGTGAAGTTATGGTGCCAACGGCGCTGTTCTTTCTTGATGCACTACCTACCGGCATTACGGGAAAAGTCGATCTGAAAGCGTTGGCTGAAATGAAACTGACACGTGCCGGTCAGCATCAATCTTCCCCTTTGCCAGCCAAAGTTGTGTCATCACTTAGTCGCGTTGAGGCTATCTGGCGTGAACTGCTAGAGAGGGATGAAATCGGTTATGACGAAAACTTTTTCGATGCTGGCGGCCACTCACTGCGGATTATGGCGCTATTACAACAATTGAATGAGGTGTTTGGTCACGGCTTGTCTGTCACCGATATTTTCGCTCATCCCACCATTCAACAACAAGCTCAACTACTGGACACACTGTCACAACAAAAAACACCTGCCACAATCACACCGTCGATAGTCACTGAAGAAACAGCAACGCCATCAACGCTGAATGTTTCGACTCAGGATAGCAATGCTATTGCGATTATTGGTATGACTGGCCGCTTCCCACAAGCGCCAGATCTCGACACTTTTTGGCAGCGATTGTTAGCAGGTTACGATGCCAGTGTAGCGTTGTCTGACGAGGAATTGTTACAACGTGGCGTCGATCCAGCGCTGTTAAGTCACCCGCAATTTGTCAGACGCGCACGTTTGCTGGAAGGTTGCGCGGAGTTTGATGCTCGTTTCTTTGGTTATTCATCACGAGAAGCGCAGGTGATGGACCCGCAACAGCGGTTGTTTCTTGAAATGGCATGGGAAACGCTGGAATTATCTGGCTATGGCAATGATAGTACACCGCGTTCAGTGGGAGTTTTTGGTAGCAGTGGCTTCAATTATTACCTGCTGGAAAACGTCATGCCAAATAAAGACCGGATGCATCTCGACCCCGGTCAGTGGCAAATAGGTAATGACAAGGATTTTATCGCTACACGTGCTGCTTACAAGCTGAACCTTAGCGGACCGGCTGTCAGTATTGGCACCGCCTGTTCATCATCACTAACTGCTATTCACTTTGCTTGCGAAAGTTTACGACGCGGTGAATGCGATATGGCGTTGGCAGGTGCGGTAGCACTGGACCCGCAACAGGTTGGTTTCGTCCATGTCAGTGGCGGAATTATGTCTCCAGATGGTCTTTGCCGGCCATTTGATGCGGCGGCCAACGGTACAGCCAGCGGCAGTGGCGGTGGGATGATATTACTAAAACGTCTGGCTGCTGCTTTGGAAGATGGCGATACTATCCATGCGGTAATTAAAGGTTCTGCTGTCAATAATGATGGCGCACAAAAGGTTAGTTACACGGCACCAAGTATTGACGGCCAATCTGCTGTAATTAAAGATGCGCTGCGTAACGCGGGTGTATCGCCTGCCAGCATCAGTTATATCGAAGCACATGGTACGGCGACCTCTCTGGGCGATCCAATAGAAGTACGTGCGCTGACTCAGGCTTTTCTGGAACAGTCTGATGGTGAGACATTGCCTGTAGGGAGTTGTGCAATAGGTTCTGTGAAAGGAAATATAGGGCATACTGATGCCGCCGCCGGTATAGCGGGTGTAATCAAAACCGTGTTAGCGCTGCGTCACCAGACTTTGCCGCCAAGTATTCATTATCATCAACCCAATCCTGCAATCCACTTCGAACAGACTCCATTTTCTGTGATCAATACAGCACGCCCGTGGCCGCAAACAAGTAAGCCACGTCGTGCCGGCGTAAGTTCTTTCGGCATTGGCGGCACTAATGCCCACCTTATTCTGGAAGAAGCTCCACATCAGCAAGATACCCGCATATCAGATGACGAGCGCTGGCATCTGCTGCCGATTTCAGCGAAAACGCCGCCAGCGTTAATTCAACAAGGGGAACGTTTGGCAGTAGCACTGACTACCTGTCATCAGCCATTGGCGGATATTGCCGGAACTTTGCAACAGGGACGCAGCGCCTTCAATGAACGTGCTTTTGTTGTGGGAAAAGATCGAGAGCAATTAATCAATCAACTACGCCAGCTATCGCCGCAAACTGTTAGTCGGAAACAACAGCATCGGGCAGTAATTTTTATGTTTCCAGGTCAAGGAAGTCAGTCTATTGAAATGGGTCAATCGCTCTATCTGCGTGATGGTGTATTCCGCCAACAATTTGATCGTTGTGCCGAACTGCTACAACCACACATCAAACTGGATATCAGGCAGTTAATTTATCCGCAATCGGAACGCGACAATGCTATCAGCCGGTTAAATGCTACACGTTATACTCAGCCTGCGCTGTTCACTGTTGAGTATGCTCTGGCCTGCCAGCTACAAGCGTGGGGCATTACCCCCCAGGCAATGATTGGTCATAGTCTCGGTGAACTGGTTGCTGCCTGTGTAGGGGGTATGTTAGAGCTGGAAGACGCACTGGCATTAGTAGCCAATCGTGCTGCAATCATGCAACGCCAACCTACTGGGGCAATGCTAGCAGTTCAAGCATCATCTGAACGTATAGTTTCGCTGGCGCCAGAGTGTGAATTTGCAGCAATCAACGGGCCTGAACAGTGCGTGATAACTGGCAGCCATGACAACATCGCGGTACTGGAAGAGCAGTGTAAAAAGGCAGGTATTTCTTGCCAGCGACTCACGACATCACATGCATTTCATAGTTCATTAATGGACGCTGCCGCACAACTGATGCGGGAATTCAGCGCAGGCTTCACGCTACAATCCAGCACCACCCCGATGATCTCGAATGTCAGCGGCAGTTGGTTCAGTGAACAGGATCGCGATAATTCTGGCTATTGGGGCGATCACCTGCGTCGGCCGGTACGCTTCTATGATGGAATTCTCACCTTGCTGAGCCATTATGATAATCCAATCCTGCTTGAAGTAGGTCCGGGGAGTACGCTGACCAGCATGCTGAAAGCTCTACAGCAGACAGGCCAGGCTCAGATACTGACCACAATGCGCCGTACCCGCCAGCAGAAACCAGATGAAGAGGTGCTGCTCAATACCATCGGGCAGTTGTGGCAGCAAGGAATCGCCATCGATTGGGCTGCATTTGGTCATTCACACAAATTACATCGGGTTATGCTGCCAGTGTACCCCTTCCAACGCCAACATCTCTGGTTGGAACATCCTGTCACTACATCAGCCGCCGTAGTAAGTACACAGCGGAGAAGCGTACCGACTTTCACACAATTATCGGATAGAGAGGGGGTCACGCAATTTACTTGTAAGCTAGATGATAATGTCTGGTTTATTGATGAACATCGCATTTTCGAAGGGCAAGGTGTATTACCGGGCACAGGTTGCCTGGAATTAGCGCGTCGTGCTTTTAACGAATTGCAACCCGGCGGCACGGCCACTTTTAGTGAGGTTTATTTCCCCTCGCCATTGGTACTACCGTCAGGTGTTGAGCGTCAGATACGCATTAGCTTGACCGCCATTGATCGCAGCTTTGCCTTTACGCTGGAGTCTCGCGGTGATGGCGATGACATGTGGCAACTCCATGCAAACGGTAATATTACTGCCATATGCTCGCCACCAGCAGAGATTGCTTCGCCTTATGAGTTACGCCGGAATTTGCAGCTTGAAGAAGTTGCAGAGGCGCCAGAGCGCTTCAATCAGGCCTTTGCTGACTATGGACCACATTGGCAATGCATTACAGGTGTTTGGATGGGTGATCGCTGTGCGTTGGCACAGTTGCGGCTCAATCAGGCATTTATCGATGATTTGCCTGATATTGCATTACATCCTGCTTTGCTCGACTTGGGCACGGTGTTCTTACATGCCTGTCTGTTACCGGGTGATGCTTCAATCCCGTTCCATTATGGTTCACTGACGCTGCATCGGCCATTATGCGCTGAATTTTACAGCCTGGCAGTTGAGACGGCGCCACGCACCTATAACATCACGCTATTTAGTTGGGATGAGAACCAGAATTGCAAGCAGGTGCTGGTTGAAATTCACGGTTACAATTTACGGCAATTCAATTCGTTACCTCCCCAGACAGCGCGCGAGTCGAATGTAGCCCAGTGGTGTCGTCACCCTCGATGGTTGCCGAAGCCACTGGGCGAAGCAAAGCAGAATCGTGCGCCGTGGCTGATTTTTGGCGCTCAAGCGGCTGATCTGAGTGATTTATGGGAAGCGGCAGCGCCCGGTAGTATTGTTGTCGAAGATGCTGATGAATTTCTGCAACAGGAGACTTACCGCTTTAGTTTGCGTAAGGATCAACCCGAAGATTATCAACGACTGATAGATTGCCTGATACAGCAACAAGTGCTGCCAGAACGTATCATCTGGTGCTGGACTGCGGCAGTGATTTCTCAACCAGAGGCCGCGTTTGAACAACTGGCGACTGCGATTAAAGCGCTTACCAGTCATCACAGGGCTTTCAATATTACCCTAATTTCCCGTGGGCTACAGGCAGCCAGAGTGTTGGAAGCCTGTAATGCCGCACCCGCGCTTGGATTGCTAGGAATATTAGCGACAGAGTATCCGGGATGTTCTGCACGTCATATCGATCTGGATGATAACACCGTTGTTACACATCAATCGCTGATTGCGGAACTGTACACAGATATACAACCGGACGAAGCGACAGAAGGAATGCCGGTTACCAGTATTACGCTTAAACAGGGTGAGCGTGAATTGCAGACATTTACTGAGCTTGATGAGATACCTCGCCGGCAAATTCTGCGTGATGGCGGTGTTTACCTGATTACTGGTGGATTGGGGGGGATCGGTCAGTTACTGGCGCGTCACATTAGCGATAAATGCAGTAAGGTTAAACTCGGTATCTTGAGCCGCCGGGAAACAAATGCGACAAGCGAAGCTTTACTCGAGGTGTTACGGAAATCTGGCGCTGAAGTCATGATATTGCGCGCTGATGTTGCTGATGGTGCGGCATTGACTAAAGCACTGGCACAGATGCGGGCAAGATTTGGCGCTATCAACGGTGTGATTCATTCAGCCGGTATTGAAGCCAGTGGGTTGCTGGAGCATAGCTCGTCGCAGGACTGGCGGCATGTAATGGCGGCAAAGGTAAGTGGTACACAGCAACTGATGACGGCGATTAGTCAGGACCCTCTCGACTTTGTTCTGTTGTGCTCTTCACTTACCTCATTGATAGGTGGAATTGGGCAGGCGGACTACGCGGCAGCAAATCGTTATCTTGATGCCGTGGCTCACTACTGGCGACAACAGGCTATACCGGTAACCTCTGTTAACTGGGATACCTGGGCCGAAGTGGGGATGGCTGTGGATTATGCCGCTCGTCGTAAAGAAAGTGTGATCGGTCTTAGTAATCAAGAGGGATGCGCTATTTTCGAGCTGGCTATCGCCGGAATGGAAGCACAGGTCGTTGTCAGTAAATTTACTGCTGTTCGACGCGCACAATCACGGAATTTATCGGCGATAGCTGATTCCGCCAGCCCAGAGGAGGCGGTTCGTCAACTGTGGTATGAGCTACTGGGCGAAGAGACGATTCATCTGGAAGATGATTTCTTCGAACTGGGTGGTCATTCACTGTTGGCAACACAGATGATCTCCCGTTTGCGTGATCATTTCCAACACTGTCTGACACTGGCGGAGTTTCTCGAACAGCCGACTATGGCACGTGTTATCCGTTCACTATCTGATGAGAAAAAGGACCAAGCTCCTGAGAATGCCCATATCCGCTACTGTCTGGCGCCCATTAATCACGGCGGTGATTATTCACCCTTGTTTTGTGTGCCGGGTATGGGCGGCAATGTTACCCAATTTATGCCCTTGGCCGCAGCGTTACCACAAGAACTCCCATTTATTGGCATGCAGTATTTGGGGCTTGATGGAAAAACTGCGCCGCACCAATCGGTAGAAGAGATAGCAACACATTACATTGCCTGTTTGCGCTCGGTACAGAAGCAGGGGCCATATCATATCGGCGGCCATTCATTAGGCGGAAAAGTAGCTTATGAAATGGCACGGCAACTTCATGCTGAGGGAGAAAGCGTCGGTTCTCTGGTGCTACTCGACTCTGCCGCGCCACCCTATGCACCGGTTCCGTATCAGGAAGATGCTGATATTGCCAAAGTTATTCTTGGTATTTTTGCCTACTACACTGATCGGCTGGAAATGATCGACAGCTTGGATGATGACGAAATGCGTGCATTACCACGTGAGGCGTTACTGAGCTATATCCAAGAGCAATTAAAACGCTTTTCGTTGATTCATGCACAGAATGATATGAGTTCAATTAGCGGATTGTTCAATGTCTATCGGGCTGCATCGGATATGTCGCCGAAATATCGTCCAACACCAGTACAGTTGCCAATTCCTATGCTGTTAGTAAAAGCGGTAGAACCCTTACCGAAAGGGGTTGTTGTGCCGGAAATACGGGAGACCACTGCCTGGGGTTGGGAGAAGTTTTCCACTCTTCCCATTCGTATCGCAGAAGTGCCGGGGAATCATTATAGCTGTCTGATGGAAGAGCACGTAGCCCATGTATCGCGAGCAATAATCCATAACTTTCCGTCAATAATAAAAGGAAGGCAAGTATGAGTAATTCTTTCTCAACGGCTCGCCTTCCTGATACCCGGCAGCATAAACACCGATTGGCTGTGATCCTAATGACATTGACTGTGGATGCTTTGGGTATCGGGATTGTACTCCCCGTGTTACCCGATCTGTTGCGGGAGGTTTCCCCTCAACCACCGGAAGCGGGTGTGCCGTTAATTGGGTTATTTGTCGCACTATATGCTTTTGCACAGTTTCTTTTCGCTCCGTTGTTAGGGACGCTTAGCGACGCTTGGGGAAGGCGGCCGGTATTGCTTTCAACACTGTTTGGCACAGCGCTGAGTTATACGCTGGTGGCGACAGCGCCGTCGCTGGGATGGTTGGTGGCCGGTATATTTCTTTCAGGCTCTACCGCCGCTAGCACTTCCGCTGCATCGGCTTACGTAGCAGATGTTACGCCAGAAGCACAGCGGGCCGCGCGTTTCGGTCTGGTCAGCGGCGTTCTTGGCTTCGGCATGGTTGCCGGGCCAGCCCTCGGTGGGTTATTAGGCATGATTGCACCGCGCCTTCCGTTTGTCATTGCTGGCTCACTGGCAGCAGTGAATGCTATTGCCGCCATGTTTGTTCTGGACGAAAGTCTGACTAAGGAGAACCGGCGTTCGTTCGACTGGCGCCGTGCCAATCCTTTTGGCAGCTTGAAACTACTGGCGACAGATGGGGTGCTGAGACGATTGGTTTATGCTTCGGCGCTTGGCATGGTGGCTTATGGCATTTTTCTGGCCTGTTTTGTCTTACTCAATGAAATTCGTTTGGGCTGGGGACCACGTGAAAACGGTCTGGCTCTCACCGGACTCGGCGTCGGTATCATCATAACGCAAACTTGGTTACTAAAAATGTTCGTGGCGCGCTGTAACGAATACCGCACCGCGATCATCGGTTACGGACTATATATGTTGGCGTTTATCGCTTATAGCCTGGCCGTATCACCCCTTATTGTTGCTGGTGCAATCGCTTTGCATGCACTGGCGTTGATCAGCGATTCAACGCTTCGTGCTTTGATTTCATTACGTGCAGGCAATGAGCGACAAGGGGAATATCTGGGAGCACAGAACTGTATGTTGGGTCTGGCTATCACTGTTTCACCGTTGTTGGGCGCATTCTTGCTGCATTTTTCATCTCGTCAGGGACAATCTCTCTACTTTCAAGGGTTCCCTTTTGTTATTGCTGTGGTTGTTTGCTTCTGCGCCATATTGATTTTGCTGCGTGGCTCTCAGGCAGACATTAAATTTCGCAATTTGTATAAATAAAAAGATCACCAGCCTGTGAGGATTAATTATATGAAACAACATCAAGGGAATTACTACCCTCTTACCGCAGCACAGCAGGAAATTTGGCTGGCTGAACAATTAAGTGCAAAAGCCGGAATTTATAATACGGGTTGTTATATTGATATTTCAGGCTACATCGATATTGAGACGCTTAACACGGCATTGACCCAGTTGATAGATGAAGCTGAGTGTTTACGGCTGGTGGTTGTACCGCAACAGCAAGGACCACAACAACAGATCGTGGCCAATCTGCAATGGACATGCCCGCTGATTGATTTATCTAACCATGTGGATGCGTTAACAGAAGCTGAAATCTGGATGAAGGCCGAATTGGTGCGACCGATGGAGTTAACACAGGGGCCGCTGTTTGGTTTTGCGCTGCTAAAAATCAGTGATGAACGCTATTTTTTGTTCATCCGTGTCCATCATCTGGCTAGTGATGCTTTTGGCACTACGTTGCTGATTCAGCGGCTTGCTGAACTGTATACCCAGAAATTAACTGGCGCTGATGAGCTGGAAAATCCTTTCGACCCCCTTAGCGATTTGCTGGCTTTTGATGAAGAATACCGTCGCTCGGAAAATTTTCAATGTGACCGTCAGTGGTGGTCACAGTATATGGCAGGCCGAAGTGAGCCACAGAGCCTTGCCGTGGGGGCGAAACCCGGTCAGTTCGCCGACGTAGGTTCGTTCAGTTGCACCCCATGTAAAATCCCGACAAAGGTCAATGATATTCTGCGTACTCTGAGTGAAGAGAGTGGAAGTAGTATGGCGCAAATTATTATTGCTATCGTTGCTTCCTGGATTTCTCGTATGACCGACAATCAGGATATTACTTTAGGTATGCCAGTAACTGCGCGTTCAGGGCGTGCGCTGCGTAATATTCCAGGTATGGTATCTAATGTATTACCTCTGCGTCTGACAATAGATTCTGCTCATTCCATAGGCGACATTAGTAAGCAGGTCAGCCAGGAAATCCGCCTGTTACTTAAACATCAGCAGTATCGTTCTGAAGATATCTATCGTGATTTACAGCGAAATGGTTCTGCCCCCCGCTTGTTTGCGCAGAATATTAATGTGATGCTGTTTAACAGCAATGTGAGCTTTGCGGGTAATTTGGGGCGTACCAAAAATTTGTCCAGTGGTCCGGTAGAAGACCTCTCCGTGACCATTTATTATCATGACGAAGGCGGCAGTTTGCAGTTTACGCTCGATACCAATGATAACCTCTACACTCCCCACGATATTAACCTCCAGAAATCTCTTTTTCAGCATTTCATCACTGAATTGCTGGCGGATATATCACGCCCCATTGGTGAACTGACATTGCCGGGTTGGCGTATAGGAGACAGCCTATTACCTGCACGGCGCGCAGTATTAAACGAGGAAACACTGGCCTCGCGCTTTGAACAACAAGCAATTGCAAGGCCAGATAGTGTGGCGCTGACTTATCAACAGGAAAAGGTGAGTTATACGGTATTGAACCAACGTGCTAACCAACTGGCGCGCTATCTGGTATCGCGGCAAATAGGCCCGGAACAGCGTGTCATGGTCTGCTTACCACGTTCTATTGAGATGATGGCGACACTGCTGGCTATCATCAAAGCTGGTGCTGCTTACGTGCCGGTGGAGGCAGATTATCCGCAAAGTCGTCTCGATTTTATGATTGACGATGCTGACCCTGCTTGTGTGATCACCACCAGCAAAATTGCGCAACGTCTGACAACCAACACGCCAATGTTATTACTGGATGACACCGCGTTGATCGCCCAGCTAGAAATGCAGAGTGTTGCTGATCTGTCTGATAAAGAGCGCTTGCAACCGCTGATTTCAGCGCATCCTGCTTATATTATTTACACCTCTGGCTCTACCGGCGTGCCCAAGGGCGTGGTAGTGACTCATCATAATGTGATGCGTTTGCTACAAAGTACTCAGCGCTGGTTTAATTTCTCTGAAACCGATTGTTGGACAATGTTTCACTCTTATGCTTTTGACTTTGCTGTCTGGGAGTGTTGGGGAGCATTGTTGAATGGCGGAAGATTGGTGATTGTTCCCTGGGAAGTCAGCCGTTCACCTACAGACTTTTTGCAGCTTTTGGTTAACGAAAAAGTGACGGTGTTAAATCAGACGCCTTCAGCGTTTCAGGCACTGATCCATGCTGATCGCGAAGCCCCTAAACTTGGGCAAAGCTTGGCGCTACGCATAGTGATTTTTGGCGGAGAAGCGCTGAATGCGCATATCCTGGAGGAGTGGTATCAAAGACACGATGATAACGCTCCTCGGTTGATCAACATGTATGGTATTACTGAAACCACTGTACATGTGACCTATTTCCCTCTTTCACGTGAAGTCGTTGCGCAGCCTGCTTCAAGCCTTATCGGCGAACCTATTGATGATCTCAGTATTTATATTCTTGATGAGGTTCAGTGTCCGGTCCCGGTAGGTTGTGTGGGTGAGATATATGTGGGCGGCGCAGGGGTAGCGCGTGGTTATCTGAATCGTCCTGAACTCACGGCTGAACGCTTTATTACTGATCCTTTTATCGGCACAGATGCGCGCATGTATCGTACTGGTGATCTGGCAAGATTGCGTCGGGATGGGGTATTGGACTTCCTTGGCCGTACTGACGATCAGGTTAAAATCCGCGGCTTCCGTATTGAATTGGGCGAGGTGGCGGCAGCGCTAAATGCACACCCTAATATCGTGCAGTCTGAGGTCATTGTGCGTGAAGATGAAGGTCAACAGAAGCGGTTGGTGGGTTATGCCATTGCTCATAAGGGTATTACGCTTGAACCGCAGTTAATACGGGCCAGTCTAGCCGCATACTTACCTGAAGCGATGATTCCAGCAACAATAGTGCAACTTGACCGCTTCCCGTTAACCATTAACGGAAAGTTAGATCGTAAGGCGTTGCCGAAACCCATATGGAATAGTGCAGTAGTCAATGAAAGTGGTTCTTCCAACCCTCAGGAACTCGCGCTTTGTTGTCTATTTGCCGAGTTGTTGGGATTAGAAAATATCTCTCCAAAGGACAATTTCTTTGAGCTCGGCGGCGAATCATTGGTTGCAATGCGGGTAATAGCAAGAGTGCGTAGTGACTTCGGCGTTGAAATAACGTTGCGCGATCTATTTAACGCACCGAGTGTCAGCCAACTTGTGCAGAGATTAAACACTTTGCAGCAGGAAAATGAAGTAGTCAGCCAGACCTAAATTTTTAACGTGATTATGCTGGCAAATAACAAATAAATAAAACAGAGGACAAAACATGATGAGCCGAATAAATGAATTAACCGCAGAGCTTCTCAGTTCAATGAATCAGTATGACCTTAAACAACTGGATAATATTTTTTCTGAAGATATTTCACTTTATTATCCGGGCCTTCCACCAATGGTAGGTAAAAAGATGTCGCTTACTTTTCTCAAGAAACTTTTCTCAAATTTTGAATATTTACATTTCACGCAAACTGGGTTCATTGCTAGTAATAACCAGGCTTGCGTTATTTGGGAAAATGAAGGGCGTCGTAAAAATAGTGATATTTATAGCAATATGGGCGTGACATTAATCGAAATTATGGACGATAAAATAATTCTCCTCAGCGATTACTTTAAATTTGAAGTGCCTCATTAAGTAGGATATCGCTGTAATAAAAGTTTGGTGTTCTCTGGATGTTGTATTTGGTTTAGATATTATTGCTATGCTCTTGTTTTATAAGGTAAAGAGAATAAGATTAATACCGTTCAACACCATTATTATATTTCCGAAAATCTTTAATCCTGCGTGGCAGGTTCACCCTGCCACATTTATTCAGAAACCTAAGCTATCCAGTAGATCATCGACCTGAGCCTGATTAGCAATAACGCCCACGCCGTTTTGGTTCACCTGCGGACCATTTAGCAAACTATCAGTCTCTTTCTTGGTTTTCGCCATCTGATCAGCCGGCATGTTTTCCATTAATACCATCACCAACTGTTTTTCTATTTCCTGAATAACATCCATCATCCGCTTGATAACCTGACCGGTAAGATCCTGAAAGTCTTGCGCCATCATGATCTCCAGCAGTTGAGCGTTAGTGAATGCGGTATGTTCAGGTACCGTATTGAGGTAATTCCGGGTATCCATAACCAATGAACGCGCCACAGGCATCTCAACTGGGTTTTCAAACCACTCATCCCAACGTTTTTTCAATGATATTGCCGATGACTCTAACTCATTTTGGCGAGGTTGCGCCGCTTCAACGCAATTAAGCGCCCTTTCCGCCGCCTGCGCTGTCATCTGCACAACATAGTCCAAACGTTCTCTCGCATCAGGTATTGCCTCAGCCGCCTGAGCAATAGTTTTATCCAATCCCAACTCACGTAAGCTATCACGCAACATACGCGTGAGCTGGCCGATACGGCTGATAATTTCACTGGCGCTAATGGTCTCATCCCTTGGCATGACTGGATTTACACTCATTATGTCTCCTTAGAGGCCCAGTTTTTCAAATATTTTGTTGAGCTTTTCTTCCAGAGTAGCTGCGGTAAAAGGTTTAACAACATAACCACTGGCCCCGGCTTGCGCGGCAGCAATGATATTTTCTTTCTTCGCTTCTGCGGTCACCATCAAAACCGGTATCTTAGCTAATTGAGCATCTTCACGAATGATTTTTAGTAACTCTAAACCATCCATGTTGGGCATATTCCAATCAGAGATAATAAAGTCAAATTGAGATGCACGAATCTTAGTCAGGGCTTCTGCCCCATCTTGAGCTTCTTCCACATTATTAAAGCCCAATTCTTTTAACAAGTTACGAACGATGCGACGCATGGTTGAAAAATCATCAACCACCAAAAATCTCAGATCCTTATTCGCCATAAAAACTCCTTGAAATTATTTATCAATCAGCGCAGGGCCGCTTAAAAAATTAAATTTATACCCGTCATCTTTCAAGTTGCCTCTTTGTTGGCTGCGCTCACTCACCCCGGTCACATAGTTATCTATGCTCCCGGGGATTCGCTCCCTAGCCGTCGCGATGCATCTTGAAATCCATAGGGTATATCCGATAGCGGTTAAATACGGACAGCTTGCCCCGAGCTTATTTTTGCCAGCATTCTCTTACTCATTTTGAGTATATCCATAACCTCATCCACCGCTCCCATTTGTATTGCCGCTCTTGGCATACCAAATACCACACAACTTGCTTCATCCTGCGCCAATGTGTACGCTCCAGCTTGCTTCATCTCCAGTAAACCTGCCGCGCCATCGCTGCCCATGCCAGTTAGTAACACGCCAACAGCATTTCTGCCGGCAAATTTAGCCACTGATCGGAACAACACATCTACAGACGGACGATGACGATTAACCGCCAGTGCATCGGTAATCAGAACCTGATAATCAGCGCCATTACGGCACAGTTCCATATGGCGATCACCCGGAGCAATGTAGGCGTGCCCCGGTAAAATCCGTTCACCATTTTCAGCCTCTTTGACGGTAATTTGGCTAAGTTTATTCAGCCGTTCAGCAAAAGAACGAGTAAAACCGGGTGGCATATGTTGAGTAATGAGCAGTGCCGGGCTGGTGACAGGTAACGGTTGCAACAAATTTTTTATGGCTTCCGTTCCGCCAGTAGAAGCCCCTACTGCTATCAGTTTTTCACTGGATAACAAAGGCTTAAAACTTAATGGAGCAGAACTTATCGGCGTAGTTATTGGCACAGACAGTTTAGCCTGTGCTGCTGTCCGTATTTTCTCCGCAATAAGTTCACTGTAAGCCAGCATGCCTTCACGAATACCCAATTGAGGTTTGGTTACAAAATCAACAGCACCAAGTTCCAATGCCCTTAATGTGATTTCAGAGCCTTTGGCTGTCAGAGAAGAGATCATAACCACCGGCATTGGCCGTAAACGCATTAATTTTTCCAGAAAATCAATGCCATCCATACGCGGCATTTCAACATCCAGTGTAAGTACCTGCGGGTTATGCTTTTTAATTAGATCACGTGCTACCAGTGGATCTGGAGCACAAGCCACTACCTCCATATCCGGGTGGCTATTGATGATCTCTCGCATGATTTGACGCATCAGCGCTGAATCATCGACACAAAGAACAGTTATTTTATTCATGACCTCTCCTTGCCCGGCCTACACCGTAAACGGTCTGTCCTTGCAAGTAGAATTCCCGGCTTATTTGAGTGACATTTTCAGAATGCCCCGCAAAGAGCAATCCATCGGGTTTTAACAAAGCAACAAAATGACGCAGTATCCGTTCCTGCGTCTTTTTATCAAAATAAATCATAACATTACGGCAAAAGATGGCATCAAACTTCTCTTCAAACGGCCAATTAGGATCTAACAGGTTTAGATGCTGGAATGTCACCATGTCAGCAAGTTGGGGCCGGACACGCGCATAACCTTCATAAGATCCAACACCTTTATAAAAGTATCGCTTTTTCTGTTGATCGGTCAGTTGACGCAACTCATCCAATCGATAAACCCCTTTGCGTGCTTTTTCCAGTACATGGGTATCAATATCACTGGCAATAATTTTTACTTGGTGAAAACGTTCCCCCAATACATCGCTTAGCGTCATTGCAATCGAATATGGCTCTTCTCCTGTCGATGCCGCTGCACTCCATACTCGATACGCTCCATTCTTCTTACTTGCATGTTTAGCTAACAGAGGAAAATGATGAGCTTCCCTGAAAAAAGCCGTCAGGTTAGTTGTCAACGCATTGACAAATTCCTGCCACTCCTCACTACCCATGTCGTTTTCAAGAATGAACAGGTATTGCCCAAAATCACGTATTCCAAGGGTACGCAAACGCCGAATTAAACGGTTGTAAACCATCTCCCGTTTATGTGCGGCCAGCACAATACCCGCACGTTGATAGATAAGCTGGCAGATGCGCTTAAAATGCGCATCTGACATGGTATAACGCTGAATCATGTGATTCAGCGGCGAAGATGACAAACTACTTGTCGCTGAAGCAATTAAACTTGGTTTCATCTGGCCTCAACGAGTCTGACTGACTGCCCCTTCGCTATCCGCAGACCTCAGCGTCAGTGAAAGTTCATTTTCAAGCTTATTTTCTGAATTATCAGGTAACTCAAACTGTGCCACTATTTGCACCAAAATATCGGCCTGGTCTTCAAGCGCCGCTGCTGCTGCTGCCGACTGTTCAACCAATGCAGCGTTCTGCTGAGTAACTTGATCCATTTGTGTAACAGCTTGTGCTACCTGATGAATACCCCGACTTTGTTCATCAGATGCCGCAGCAATTTCAGCCATCAGATCCGTCACCTGATTTACAGAAACCACCAATTCATTCATGGTCTTCCCGGCATGGCTAACCAACTCGGAACCTTGGCTTACACGTTGAACGGATTCACTAATTAATGTTTTAATCTCTTTCGCTGCTTCGGCACTTCGTTGAGCAAGATCCCTCACTTCTCCGGCAACAACAGAGAAACCTCGCCCTTGTTCACCGGCCCGTGCTGCTTCCACCGCCGCATTCAGCGCCAGAATGTTGGTCTGAAATGCAATGCCATCAATAACGCTGATAATGGCGCTGATTTTCTGTGAGCTATTGGCAATTGCATCCATTGTTTCCACAACATCAACTGTCAGTTCGCCTCCTTTAGAAGCTGTTTTCGATGCAGATACCGCCAATTCACTGGCCTGACGAGCATTTTCCGCGTTCTGACGTACAGTTGCAGTCAGTTGTTCCATACTGGCTGCGGTTTCTTCCAATGATGCCGCTTGCTCTTCAGTGCGGGAGGAGAGATCGGTATTACCCTGAGTAATTTCCTGAATACCGCTATACATTAAGTTGGTATTCTCTTTTACCAAAGTAATGGAATTAACAAGTGAACGTTGCATTTCACGCAATTTGAAAAACACTTCACCAATTTCATCTTGGGTGAAAACAGAAACCTCTTTATTGAGTTTTCCTTCCGCAACATTCTGGAAGTGACTACGCATATTGGCAAAAGGTCTGAGCAGATTCTTTTTTAACCACCAATGAGCCGCCCAGGCAACAACCAGTACCATTAAGATCGCACCGGCAAACATAGCAACGGCAATTTGGTAATAAAGACGACCATCTTGTACCGCAGTTGTAATTTCTTCTCCGATATACTGCATGTAATGGTTGAAATCAGATTCAAGTTGCTGCTGATACTTTTCTGTCGGCTGGTTTAAGAATGCATCATAATTACCACTTTCTAAAAAAACCGAGAGTTCTCTAAGCGCTTTGATATATTCCTTATAACTGGTTTCTACCGAAGCCAGTAATACGCTGCTACCATCCTCTTCATTTAATTTAGGCAGCGCAATAAACTCGGCAAAATGCATCTCCGCCCTATCCAAAGTCTCCTTAACATTAGCGATCATACTCTCAATATGAGCTTCAGATTGTTGCAGCGTTTTCCCTACAGCGATTCGATTAAGTGTATTACGCGATTGCAGCAAAGCTGCCCAGCTCAACCCTAAAGAATCCCTCTTCTGTGTTCCCAGATCAATTCGTTCAATATAGGATTGATCTGCATGAATGATTCCAAGTGATAAACCACTTGAGATCATCTGCATTACACAAAACATCATCAGTAACAGATATAAACTGGTTGATATACGAAGCCTGCCTAACATGTAATCACCTCTGTTAACGGCTGCATATGCAGCCGCGGTTATCGCTTAGTGTTTTAAAATGTTTCCCAATTAGCTTGCTCTTCCACATTGTTGACTTTCTTCAACACCGGTGGATTCGATTTAGCAGGAGGAGTTTTAACCACAGGCAAATGCTCAATTTTCATTTCGGGTTGAGATTTATCGTCAAGATTCGGTAATTGGAATAGAGAAACCAGTTTCTTTAATCCAGCCGCTTGATCTTCCAGTGCAGCCGCAGCCGCAGCGGATTGCTCAACTAAAGCCGCATTTTGTTGTGTTACACGATCCATTTCAGAGATAGCCAGACCAACCTGAGTTATCCCTCTGCTTTGTTCATCAGATGCAGATGCAATTTCACCCATAATGTCAGTTACACGGGTGACTGAACTGACAATGTTATTCATTGTTTCACCGGCGCTCTCAACCAGAACAGAACCAGTATCTGCGCGGCTCACTGAATCTTCTATTAATGCTTTGATCTCTTTTGCCGCCTCAGCACTACGCTGTGCAAGGTTACGCACTTCTCCTGCCACAACCGCAAACCCGCGTCCATGTTCACCGGCACGTGCGGCTTCCACGGCGGCATTCAGCGCCAAGATGTTAGTCTGGAACGCAATAGCATCAATAACACTGGTAATATCGGAAATTTTCTGAGAACTACCGGCAATTTCACGCATTGTCTGTACAACATTCGCCACAACTTTCCCACCCTGACGGGCAACTTCAGATGCACTATCAGCCAGGTTACTTGCCTGACGAGCATTTTCCGCATTTTGACGTACAGTTGCTGTCAATTGTTCCATACTGGCGGCAGTTTCTTCTAAAGAAGCAACCTGTTCCTCAGTACGCGAGGAGAGATCATTATTTCCCGCAGCAATTTCACTGGTTCCGTCATAAATACTTTCGCTGCTCTGACGAACACTAGTGACAGTAGTGATAAATTCTTTTTGCATATGCTTCAGGCCAATGGCTAACGTACTCATCTCATTTCTGCCTGAAACAGTAATATTTTGTGTCAAATTACCGGTAGAAAGCGCCTTAATGTTCTCCAATAATTTGTTTAACGGATTGAGCAAACTATGCTTGATGCTAACCCAACTAAAAATCATGGCTGAAACCAGAATCAGCATGACAATACCCAACATAATCATCGCATTTCTGTAGGAGATATTTGCATCAAATACCACATCAGAATAGAGGTGATCGTTTTGGGTCAAATAGAAGTTATATTCTTCCTCAAAAGCACTCTGATATTTGCCCGTTGGCTGGTTGAAAAATTCTACCGTTCGATCATGTTCAATCAGAACAATAAGCTCATGCAGCGCTGAAATATAAACATCATAGGCTTTTTTAAGACGATTAAGACTTTCTGATTCATGAATAGGCAATTTAGCAGTCTGTTCGTATTGTTCAAAACGCTGCTCTGCAATAGAAAGGTTACTTCTGGCATCAGTCAGTAACTGCTCCAACGTGTAGTAATTATCGACACCTTTGACACCCTCATCTTTTTGCATCATGTAGCGAATGCCAGCACGATTCAAACTATTACGAGCTTGTAACAAATTAACCCAAGTGTCATTTAAAAATGTCTGCTGTTCCCGCATTTTATCCAGTATTTCTAGATTTTCTTTGTTACTTTTCAACTCATGGAAGAAAAGTCCCCCGGATACAAATTGCAGAGCACCAAATAATATGATGACCGCCATCAGCCCGGTCACTATTTTCATTCGGTTAAACATGTTTTCCCTTTTTACAATAGATCAGCATGGCTCTGTTATCGGCATCACCAAGGAAAACTTTACTGGTTGAATAAAAGAAATTTGAATATTTTTTCTGATTTGGAATTTACGGGAATTATAGACAAGAATTGGCTGCCATCTGTCGATGATGGCAGCCACATTTAATGATTAGTTTTTAGCCACTGAATCGACTAACGCCATCTCTTCACTATTAAGCAATTTCTCAATATCCACTAAAATCAGCATGCGATCATCGAGTGAGCCTAATCCCGTCAGATATTCGGTAGATAACGTCACTGCAAATTCAGGCGCCGGGCAGATTTGCTCAGCTTTGAGTGATAAAACATCCGAAACGCCATCAACCACAATACCCACTACCCGGTTTAACAGATTCAGAACAATAACAACGGTATTATCATTATAGGTAACCGTTTCTTGAGCAAATTTAATTCTCAGGTCAATAATAGGCACAATAACGCCACGTAGATTGGTTATCCCTTTAATGAATGCCGGAGTATTTGCAATACGGGTGACCTGATCATAGCCCCGGATCTCCTGTACTTTCAGTATTTCGATACCATACTCTTCATTACCTAGGGTAAAGATCAGATACCCTTCCCCGGCAGTTTCTCCTGACAATTTATTAAACGCTTCTATAGCCGACATGATCTTACCTTTTACTGTGAGATTGACGATTTCCTATGGGGATACTCCCCCATTCAACTCAGTGCTTATTTTTTGCTAATAACTCAGCTTTGCTAAGTGCCAATTGGTCATGATTGAGTTGCTGCAAAGCAGAAACATCAATAATCAGCGCCACGCTACCATCACCCATAATTGTGGCAGCGGAGATCCCCGGTACTTTGCGATAGTTACTTTCGATATTTTTCACGACCACTTGATGTTGTCCAACTAATTGATCAACCAGCAAAGCATAACGACGGCCAGCACTTTGTACTATCACAATAATTCCTTGCGTCGGATCTATTTTGGCATCAGGAATATCAAAAACCCGGTATAACTTAATTAGCGGCAAGTATTCTCCTCTGACATGCAATAATTTTTCATCGCCCGCCAAGGGATAAATATCTTCTTCCTGCGGCTGAAGAGAACTCACCACCGCACTCAATGGCAAAATAAACACTTCGTCATTCACTTTCACTGACATACCATCAAGGATTGCCAGTGTCAGAGGCAACAAAATCCGCGTCACTGTCCCTTTACCGGCCTGGAAGTTAATCTGGATTTGTCCTCCCATTTCCTGAATATTTCGCTTAACCACGTCCATTCCTACACCGCGGCCAGATACATCTGTTACAACTTCAGCCGTGGAAAAACCTGGGGCAAAAATCAACATAGCAACTTCTTCATTACTCATGTTTTCGCTAACCGACAATCCTTGTGACATCGCTTTAGCCAGAATCTTTTCACGATTTAGCCCGGCGCCGTCATCCACGACTTCAATACAGATATTCCCTCCCTGATGTTCAGCAGAAAGTGTCAGGTTGCCCGTTTCAGGTTTGCCCGCAGCAAGCCGAGCTTCTGGCTCTTCAATACCATGATCCAGACTGTTACGGACTAGATGAGTTAGGGGATCAATAATGCGTTCGATTAAACTTTTATCCAATTCAGTGGAACTGCCAACCAAAGTGAGATCCACTTTTTTATTCAGCTTGCTAGCAAGATCCCTGACTAAACGCGGGTAACGGCTAAACACATATTCCATTGGCATCATACGAATAGACATCACAGATTCTTGCAAGTCTCTGGAGTTTCGCTGCAACTGCACCATGCAATTTAACAAATCGCCATGCAAAGTCGGTTCAAGAGCGTTACAGTGCTGAGCTAACATAGATTGGGTAATAACCAATTCACCAACCAGGTTTATCAGTTGATCAACTTTCTCAACCGCAACCCGAATACTGGAAGATTCTGCCCGTTGACGTGGCGATCCAGCCGGTGGTGTCGGCGCAGGGCGCCCGACAGGCGGAGTGGAGCCTTTTTCCGGCATAGTTGTTTTAACGACGTTAGCTGTATCTTTATTTTTAACTTTGTCTTTGGGTTCAGCTACCGGCAAGAAAGTGATCTGTTCCGGCTCAATAACAAAACAGAGCACTGCGGTGATATCGTCCTCTGTGGCTGATGTTACCAATGATGCTTCAACGCTATCTCTAGTCTGTTCAGCATCGTAAACCTCCCCCAGATTACTCAGCTCATCAAGCATCAGAGAAACTTCACGCTCTTTCAGACCAGAAAGATGAACCCGAACTCTGCCTTGCTGGTTTTCAGCCGCAACAAGTTCCGATTTTAATTCTGGCTCAGATTCAGGCACCTCCGGCGTCACCGCATCTACGACAGACTCAACCCCGCCTTCATTCTCTTCCTGTACTTCCAATGCAAGCTGGCGCAAAGTCTCACAGATGTAGGTAAACGCACTTTCATCCGGCTCCTGAGAACTTTTATAGGCATCCAACTGTTGCTGCATAATATCTTTCGCTTCTAAAAACAGGTTGATAATATCAGTCGTCAGACTCATTTCATCTCGTCTGGCGCTGTCCAGCAAATTTTCCAGAACATGCGTGGTTTGCTGTAGTTTGATAAAACCAAAAGTCGCAGCGCCACCTTTTATTGAGTGAGCACTACGAAAAATAGCATTCAATTGCTCCTGATCCGGCTCATCAGGATCGAGCTGCAATAGATGCTGCTCCATATCCTCCAGCAATTCGTCTGCTTCATCAAAAAAGGTCTGATAAAACTCGGTAATATCCATTGTTACTTTGTCACCTTAGTCGGTACACGATTAGACTCAGCGCTCAGCGATGCTGGTGCTGGCTGGGCCAATACTGTGATTTCATTAGACTGTTGTGTTGGCCTACTTTCAGTCGAATCCTTTCCAATCACCTCGTGAATTTCCTGACTATCATTAATAATCAAGGAATTGCTGCCAGTGTTTTGCTGTTCAATCCGCTCTTCCGCTTGCTTATTGAGCACTAAGATACTGATGCGACGGTTAACCGGGGCGCTGGCATCTTCCTGTTTCAGGCGAACCGTTGAAGCCATGCCAACCACCCGCAATATCTTTCCTTCATCTAGCCCACCTATCAACAGCTCTCTCCTTGATGCATTCGCCCGATCTGCGGAAAGCTCCCAGTTACTGTAACCACGCTCGCCATTAGCATATTTCAAGTCATCGGTATGACCGGATAGGCTGATTTTATTGGGAATATCGTTCAAGATTGGTGCAATAGCCCGCAAAATGTCACTCATGTAACTTTCAACTTTTGCACTGCCAACCATAAACATTGGCCGGTTTTCCCGGTCAATAATTTGGATACGTAACCCTTCATCCATCATGTCAATCAACAGATGTGGACGTAATGCTTTAAGGCGGGGATCAGTAATGATCAATTGATCAAGTTGTTCACGCAGCCTATTTAATTTGCGAGCCTCATCATTAGCTTCAACGACTTCAACCTGACGCAGAATATCGCCTTCCTGATGAAGTATATCTTCTCCTCCTCCTGGAATAGGATTGGAGCTATCACTGCTACGCTCGCCTTTATTGATTGCAACTTGTAACGGGGTACGGAAATATTCTGCAATTCGGGTCAGTTCTTGCGGGCTGGAAATCGCCAGCAGCCACATAACCAGAAAAAACGCCATCATGGCGGTCATAAAGTCAGCATAAGCAATTTTCCATGAACCGCCATGATGTTTGATGCCATTTCTTTTACGTCTTTTTACCCTAATGACAGAGACGTTACGCGCCTTCATGCTTGCTCTTCAGTTTCTTGCTGGACAGGCGCTTTTACCCGGCGAACATGTTCTTCCAATTCAGTGAAAGAAGGACGATCTGTGAGGTACAGTGTTTTACGACCAAATTCAACAGCGATTTGCGGTGCATAACCATTCAGACTGGATAATAATGTCACTTTAATGCATTGCATCATTTTAATGTGTTCACCACTGCGTTGACGCAGCAATGTCGCCAGTGGTGATATAAAACCATATGCCAACAAAATACCGAGGAATGTCCCAACCATTGCATGAGCAATCAGCACGCCAAGCTCCCCTGCCGGGCGATCTGCCGAACCTAAGGCATTAACAACCCCCATAACTGCGGCGACAATACCAAAAGCAGGAAGAGAATCTCCAACCATCGTCAAACTGGTTGCCGGGATCTCACTTTCCTGCTCATAAGTTTCAATTTCTTCATCCATCAAAGCTTCAATTTCATGAGGATTCATATTGCCGCTGACAATCAATCGCATGTAGTCAGTGATAAAATCCATCAAATGCTTATCCTTAAGCAAACGCGGATACTGGGTGAAAATATCACTCTGCTGAGGATGTTCGATATCTCGCTCTAATGCTAAGACACCATGCATGCGGGATTTTGCTAGCAACCGGAAAAGCAACGCCATCAGATCCATATACATCACTTTGTTATATTTAGATCTACGCATTACCTTTGGCAAAACACGCAATGTTGCCTTAATCGCTTTTCCGTTGTTACCCACAATAAAAGCACCGATACCAGCACCAGTGATAATTAAAAATTCAGCAGGTTGATAAAGTGCGCCTAAATGACCACCTACAATCAGGTAACCACCAATTACCGCACCAAAAACTACGATATATCCTAAAAGTACTAACACGCGATATCCTTTAGCTAAGTTGGTGAGCGGATGGGAAATTGAACAGTCTGAATCCAGAATGGTTGTGGTTTCAATACAGGTTACAGGAGAAAAAGTACCATCCGTAACCTGTAGGAATAATTTTCCCATTTAAATTCATACTGCGTGCTGAGCAAGTCCATCCAGCAGTTGTGAATTAGTATCGGCAGACTGAGAGGAAAGTTTACGTTTTTTTACTGCACGCGATGGCGGTTGGCAAAGGCTACAAACGAAGCTATTCACAGGTTGATGAGCATGAGTAATAAAAGTTCCACCACAAGTACGGCACTGTGAAGGTTGCAACATGCCGCTGTCGACAAAACGTACCAAAGTCCAGGCGCGAGTCAACGCCAAAACCGGGACATCTCCTTCAACAGGGGGACATTGTTCAAGATAGAGTCGATACGCTTTAACAACAGCTTCTACACCTTCACAATAACCACTCTTGAGCAAAAAACGATAGGCATTATAGAACATCGATGAATGAATATTCTGTTCCCACGTCATAAACCAATCAGTTGAAAAAGGCAGCATCCCTTTTGGCGGGGGGCTTCCCCTCAATTCTTTATAAAGCTTAATCAGTCGCCCTCTGCTCAATTGCGTTTCACTTTCAAGCATTTGTAACCGTGCCCCCAAAGTGATGAGTTCCATCGCCAACTGTATATCCTTAGCTTCTTGAACTATACTTTTCTCGGCCATCTCTTATGCTCTTTTTTTCACTGACGTATCATCTTTCGAAGATAACTTCTGAAATAAATGAGTAGATAACAAAATGCCTGTATGTATTTGTTGTAAATCATCCACTCGAGATTCCCTAGTAAGCTGCTGAATAGTTTCACTGTCTTCGAACCGGAAATTACAGACTAATTGATTAGTCTCAGCGAGCTTGACCAACTGAGGTAATGTCAATTCAGACAACGTATCAGCCATAGAATCACTAATACCTAAACGGAACATCGCTGACGCTTTTTCATGGTTAATTAATCGCTGAGCTAAAAGCAAATACGATAAATTTATGTCATAAATATGTTTGAGCAATTCAACCGTACTCATTTCTCTATCCCGTCCGATTACATTAAAAAATCAGTTAAGTGTTCGAAAAACCACTCGTGACAAAATTCCTAAAATAGCTTAGGGATTAATAATCTCTTACATAACTAAAATATACAGGCTTAGTCAGAGCAGTAACCATCCTTTGTATTACTTTTGATTCATCCAACTTCAAAAATATTACGGTAGTGAGCTACAAAAGTATTATTGCGTTACCTGATATAACATTTTTCATTGGCGATTAAGAATATTCTTAATACGGAACAACTTTACTCCTGAATCATCGACTTATACAACGGAAAGAGGGCGCAATTTTAAATACTATGTGACATAACTCACAAAAACAAGGGCTTTTAATATGCATTTAATCGATGAATTGCTCATTAACTATTCAAACAATTAAATAAAATCCGAATTCTCAATTTTAATAAGTTAAATTATCTAAATAAAAATATTAGATATATTTTTTGATTTTATACGATCTATTAAACTTATAAATTTAAAATAACGATAAAAAATCCTATCCTTAGTCAAACTAGCATCAAAAAAGACAGTTTTATCCCTGAGTAATAAGTATAAACAATCATCTTATTCTGAGATCCGGTATCTCCATTTGTACGATAAAACAGATTAAGTTTATGTAAAATTTAGTTGCAAAAAAGATACTGGTATGATCACTTTTCGTTTAGATTTGTGCTTTTTTTAACCTAAAGGCTTAACTAAAAATGTATACCCCCATGCGCAGATAACACTAACCATACAAAAATAGCATAAAATACAGTAAGATAATGAATAAAAAAACAACTATAACAACATTTTATTGATTGCATAACAACCAATATCCAGCATAGAGATAGCCAGAAAAATAGGCCTATTTCGACTCTCGACAACCCAAATAGCAGCAAAAACCATTAGAAAAATTTATCAAAAATCATACCTCATAATATAATAATGCACAAAACCCTTCTATTAATTACTTTATCTTTTTCATCTTTAATCTTCATACTTCAAATTAACCATTAATTAAATTTACACATTATCAATATATATATTTTAAAAACATTAGGCATTTTAAACGGATTGAATGTGATTTATTATCCTTAAAATCTGCTGTAAAGCTCTATAATAGATACAATTCCAGAAATAAAATCCCCAATTTATATAAATATATAACTTTATTGAATATCTATCATAAATAAAATTACTACCATTTATATAATACAAGAAATAGATAGTTTACACATTAATATTTAAATAAAAAATACACACCATTTCCGAACTCACATATTCTTATAATACAAACTAGATGAAATATTAAAAGTTATTTTTCTCATCTTTCATTATTTCATATGAAATTTACGATCACCATCCCAAAAACATTATTTTCATATATAAAAAACATAGCTAATGACGTCATTAATCTATATCAAAAACGTCATTTTTTTATATTATAAGAATAGATAGAATAATTAAATGTACAGAAAAAAAATAATTCATTGAGATTTATTGCAAAAATAATCAGCAGTAATAAAAATCAATATCATTTCCAACCAGAATAATGAAATTATAATTATTGGTAACAGAAAGACCCTGATATTCCATGAAAAAATGGAAAAAATAGAACTTTGATAAGAAATTTATTTACCCATATAAATAGTAGTGATAATTTTCCGAGTAATTATAATTATTCATCAAATATGACAGTTAATGCAACAATCGATTACAACCTAACCTAATCACAGAAAATACTCTCAGAGCAAAGACGCTAAACCCAATAGTTCATCAAACAAGAAAGGAATATAGATATCGAGAATCATTATCAATTATGTAATCAATAACACTGGAAATGTCTCTGTTTTTTGGACAAAACACATCCCTTACACGCATAATATATGAACAAAAAATACCTGAGGAAGTAACAATTCAATACACTAATCTGGCTGAAATAAAACTCAACTAGCAGAATTTTTCACTAAAAAAATAATTAATATCAATAGATATATCCACACAGCTAAAAATGATACAAGCTAGCTCTATCAGCACCATAGAATATCCAATATTTTTAATCCCTCATTTATAATCTTTTTCTCAGGATATAAAAAAGCTAAGAAATATCATACATCAGATCTTGTACTAGTAAACGAATATCTTGTACCAGAAAGAATGGAATAAAGTCTCTGGTAATCAACACTAAAAAAACATTACCAAAGTTCAAACTTGTCGTTATATTCAATCACTTGATAATACTCCCACTCGCTCTCTTCTCTTAACTACCCTTCATTTAACCCGCTTAAGTTCTTACCAAGGCTGGTAATATCTATCGCTTTTTTTGCACTATCTGTACCTTTGCCAACAAAAACTCCTACATCAGCAGATCTCAATACCATAGCATCATTAATGTTATCATCAAGAAACCAACCGTATACCCGTTCTTTTGCAACACAGGATTTTTACGATGCACAGTTTGCTAAATACCAATTTGATTTCATTTCTCAAGATTTCAGTCGCTATCAGCTCTGTTTGTTAGAATGTTAAAATAACTTTGAATTCTAACCCTACACCATAACAAATCCTGACAGTAATAGCAGAGTTACCCTTGGTAAGAACTCTTGCTGCCACTCCACTCTCTCTTAATACAGAAATAACAGAAACTACCCCCTCTCTACTGGCTCAAGGAAAGTTAGCAACTCCTGTAATATCATCACTCTTTCATCACCATAAAGATGAGCTGCATTTTTACTTTATCATCGGATAAATATCGAACTGTTAAATTAATACCCTAAAATCTTGTCTGATGGTAACCATTGGCAGCCTTCATTATTTTTTCACGACATTCTCCATCAAGCAGAATTATTATCTATTTTACTCTTATATAAGAACAAACTTAGATCATTTCTTCTACTTAGCCTTTGAAAATAATTGATATTTTCACTGAAAATTCTAGGCAGAAACGAGCAACTGACAGCAAACCAAATTAAATATCAACTCATCAATTTTTCTGTACCCACGTATGATACCTATATCAGGTTTACCACGACTAAATTCTGATATAAGAGTAACAATGTTAACAATCAATCTAACAACAATAACTAAGGCTAAGAATACCGCATCGAACGACTTTTACCCGGTGAAACCATTAATCAACAATACCATCCAAAACTATTACGGGTATAAAGCAAATTTGTAATCAACCTGACTTACGACCAAACGTAATCTGAAATCCACAGTTAACGACAGATTTAATTGTAACAATGGTAGCTGTTTGACTAGTATCACTTCCCATATCTGTCTCAAATAGCACACGAACATAATCTCGTCTAGCACAAGATATCCGATCAGTTATTCTCCCTACCAAGATCGGAAAAACCACAACGCAGTACTGACTGACACTACCGTTTTAATCACAAGCTTCACAGCTTTGTTTATAATTTGTTCTTGCCAAAATTACCTACGTATAAATAAAAGCATCACGGGCGAAATATTCACCTTAATGATTCGGAAACCTTAAATTATTCGGAAAATAGTGCTATACCCAATGGATTTCAAGATGCATCGCGACGGCAAGGGAGCGAATCCCCGGGAGCATAGAGAACTATGTGACCGGGGTGAGCGAGTGCAGCCAACAAAGAGGCAACTTGAAAGATAACGGGTATAAATGGTTTCTTGATTACACGTTGCCCAACCGGGAAAACACACCATAGGCAACGCTTTGTTTGTTTCTTATGACGAAACACCATTCGTCAATGGTAATTCTTTATCAAACTAGTGATGCTGTTTTATACAAAAGATTTTCAGATCGAGGGTTCAGAAGCAATTTTCCAGTTTACTGAGCTAACGCTCTTTTCCAGACTTATACGACAAACAATTGCTTCTATCTCTTTTTGCTCAGCCAGTGTTGCTAACACTTCAGCACGCACTTCAAATTTTCCAGGTTGAACCCTGTCGGCGAAACTTAGAGATTGTAACCTAACAGCTACTCCATTGAGAGCCTGTAATACCAAGGTTCTCACCAGAATTTCGTCATCACTGTCACACACTACGTGAATTTTATAACACTGCGCCTGTTCAGTGGCCTGCTGCCTGGGCTGTAAATTAATACGTTGGGCAGCTTCACGTAACAATATATTTGCGCAGAGAATAATGGCGGTTGCTATCGCAGCTAGCCAATATTGCCCAAGGCCACACAACACGCCAATTCCAGCAGAGCACCATAGAGTTGCTGCGGTATTTAATCCACGAATATTCATACCTTCCCGCATAATGACGCCAGCACCAAGGAAACCAATGCCTGAAACAACTTGTGCAGCAATACGACCGGCACTATCGGGTGAAGTTGTTATTGAACTGAGGATAAAAACTGCCGCGCCGGTCGCAACTAATGCATTAGTTCTTAAACCAGCCATACGTTGGCGCCATTGGCGCTCAGCACCAATTAATGCACCAAAACACATAGCCGATAATAAATGAAAGACAAAAGGAGTTATTAACATGACATTCTCCATACAACCAAATGGATAAATAATCATGTGCATTTATTTTGCACACAGAAATGTATGCTGAATGTTTAATTCAGCCCTATTTTCTGTCCATACCAGGAGGTAGCAAAGCGTAAATATATAACAGCATAATAAAAACCCAATATACTATCCTGACCACTTGACTAAGTACCGGATAACACCATTTTTTTGAGTAAGTACAGCTCAGATATTTTGAGTGGTACTGCCCGCTTTATTTGGCAAGCAGCAAATCGGAAGGAAATGAACAGCTTGCCGTTTTATTGTCTATTTAACTGAAAACTTTGACTGTCCAATGGCTATCTCTCCAATAAAATTTGGACGAAGTATAATCAGGAGTAATTAATAAGTAAAGAAGGATATGACTTTAATCAAGAAAAAGCCCACCACTATAGAAAATAGCGACAGGCTTAAAAATCATCCAAGCAATCAGATAGCTGTTACGTTTGCTGCTGCTGGACCTTTCGCACCATTTTCAATGGTGAATTCTACGTTCTGGCCTTCTGCCAAAGTTTTGAAACCGTTACCCTGAATGGCAGAGAAGTGAACGAATACGTCTTTGCTACCGTCAGCTGGGGTAATGAAACCGAAGCCTTTAGACTCGTTGAACCACTTCACTTGACCTTTCATTTTGTCAGACATTGTGACTTTCCTATATATCGAAAAAATTTTGCCACCATTGGGCATGTATTGGCCAGTTATATCAGCTATTACTTATGGAGGCACTAAGAAGGAAACGCGTCAACAAAGGCTATCTGAGGATAACACTTACACATAACTCATTAACTCAAGATGTCGTACATAAAGTAGGTCTGTTTATCAGGCCGGCTGCATTAACTCATGATAGAAAAGGAATAGCAACCTTTTTATGCACTGGTGTTTTAAAAAAAATATTTATGCTCATTATTAAAGCAATTATTTAACAAACAATGTCATTAGTTATAAATTTTTTTGATTTATTCAACCTTTATCTTAATGAAAGCACTAGAGTTAATCTTAGTCAATAACAGTTGGCAGATTAAAATAAGACAACTGATCTACGTAAGATTACCTCCGCCATGCTAACCTTGAGGGCAAATAGTGATGAAAATATTTCACTTTTCCTTTGCTTAATCAGGTCAATATATGAATATCATTAAACAGATACTGATTCAGGATCTTGAACGAATCAACATTGCAGAACAACGTGATGGTAAACCTCGTTTTAACAGCCAGTTTATCAATCATCATCCTTATCTCTGCCTGGCTATGTTTGTATCCTACCTGTTTCTCGCCGCACTTATTTGGTATACCCCATATTTTAATTTATTTTCACTGCTCGCTTTTACAGTACTCTTCATTATTATGTCAGCGGTTTTATTATTCGAAATCAAACCTGTGTATCGGTTTGATGATATCGGCGTACTTGATCTACGAGTGTGTTACAACGGCGAATGGTTCGTTAGCGAAAAAATCTCAGATTGCGCAATCAAAGAGCTCTGTTCCCATCCTCATGTTCCATTGGCAATAAAAGATGAAATCAAACGCATTATACACATGAAAGGTGAAATTCATTTTTATGATGTTTATATCATGGCATTTCCTGAACAATCACATATAGCAATATCGTTGCCGATCATGGATAGCTGATAATGAACAAAGGTACTCAATTTCAGTAAAATAGTACAATTGTAATACAATACGTTCACACGGCGAGCAAATAACAAAATAATAAACTTTTTGCGTTGACAGATTTTAAATTCATCGCTAATATTCGCCCCGTTCTCAGGAACGATTCCTCCATAGTTCAGTCGGTAGAACGGCGGACTGTTAATCCGTATGTCACTGGTTCAAGTCCAGTTGGAGGAGCCAAATTTCAGCCCAGAGATACTCAAGAGAATCTCTGACATGCATAAGATAACTGGTATAAAAACAGTTAATATGCAAGAAAAGCCCAATGTGAATTGGGCTTTTTTCTATATAAACAATAACACATTCACGAGCACCAAGCCAATTAGTCCAGAACTACCTTGTAAGTCTTCTCTTTAGATTTATGCAATATATTCACTTCACCAACAAATGATATTTCGTAATGAATTTTTACTTGACCATTACCTATATAATTAAAGAAATCAACTCCACCCGGCTGACCATCAGCATTTTCTTCAGGCTTAATCACAGCTAACCGGAAAATATTATCTTCACTACCTTGCAAAGAATCTATCTTTAATACTAACTCTCCTGTATCCCGATTGTCAGCAGAATACCCTCTTATATGTACTGTACCTTTTTTCAACTCCCTACCTTTAAGTTTAGCATCGCTGACCAGAATATTGATGTCATAATCAATAATATTCTCACCAATTGGTCGGCCCTTGTTTTCATCATATTCTTCAATATAAGGTATTTCTAAATCGCGACGAACCTGAATTGTTGAAGAATCCTCATCAAGTTCTACAAATACACGTTGAATAGCAGAAAATCTAGCAGTACCACTTTCGCTAATAGTGTAATAAAGGCTATCGTGTTTACCTTCAGTAAGGAGAACACTTTTTACCGGCAAACTACGAATATCACCGCTATTTTGCACACCAGGAACAACCTCAACATTATCATTATCAAAAACAAACTTCAGATCATGTTTATCTAAGATATTGGAATCAGTAAAAAGTACTTTAACTCCTGCTTTTATATCGTCACTGCTAATAACATTATCATAATGTGCCGGATATACAGGTGCTGCCAATCCTATTGATTTCAGTTTAAATCGATTAAGCACGGCTTTCGCTACCACACCACCACTAGCATCCGTTACTTCAACATCAAAACCAATTGTAGCGTTAACCTTCTGATCTGTCTTAATTTTTACTAATATTTCAGACGCTCTACTAACGGAATTAAATATGCTATCTTTATTTACGATTTCATATTCGCCTTCATTCAAGCCATTCACTACGACTTTACTTTTGTAATTTTCTAGTGGTACAGAACCATCATCATCCTGTAAAACTACAAACAATCGTAATGGAACGTTAAACCAGTCTTTATGTGAAACCCAGTTAGTGACATCAGTATTAATTAAAAACTTCATGACTTCTCCTCATCTATTTTATAGAAATCACCAGAAAATTAGCCACTCTTTTAGGAGGGATATTATTTTCTTATTTTATATTTAAAATTATTTTTGCCTCCTCACCAACTATTTAATTTAAGATTTTTTCTGAAATGGTTTTTATTCATTTCATTGCATTTTATATGTACATACAAATATATTATTAAATTGAGAATATCTTAGTGCACTAGCAGTAAATGAGATTTAATTATCAATGACAAGCTCTTTAATATTCGCTTTAGCATGGATTAATATCATGTTTTCCAAATCAAAGCTCAGATAATAAATTACTTTTTCAGTTAATAATTATAGCCGAGTAAATCTGCTAATAAATATCAAAATACAATAAGTGATCTATTAAAACAGATCAAATAGGAAAATTACCATAAAATATAAAAATATCATAAATAACACCAAGGAAAAATTAACTGATATATATTTAATTATATTTTTAATGATCATGATTAATTATTTTCCAAATAAAAAATATAGATTACATTTTCAACATCTAATTATCATAGAAAAATATCAGTTAATTCTCATATTTCTTGAGCTGAAAATTTAATTGACTAAAAAACATCACTTTGAACACCAGTTAACCAATTAAACTCAATTTTCACTTTTCCCCTTTGACAAGCCCAAAATACCCAGATATTATTCGCCTCGTTGTCAAGGACAATTCCTCCATAGTTCAGTCGGTAGAACGGCGGACTGTTAATCCGTATGTCACTGGTTCGAGTCCAGTTGGAGGAGCCAAATTCATAAGAAAGCCCGCCTAGCGCGGGTTTTTTGCATTCCTGATCCCACCATTACTTACAATGTAATGTAATAATTCCGATCAACCTGCTTCCTAATAGCATACATTTCCAGCAAATACCCCTTATTCGGCATAAAAACAGATCAATAAGCTCAGTTTGCCAGCAAGCAAACTATTTTTGTTATTTTCTACTTTGACAAAGCAAAAACATACCGTTAATATGCATCCCGTTGTTAAGGAGTTCCTCCATAGTTCAGTCGGTAGAACGGCGGACTGTTAATCCGTATGTCACTGGTTCAAGTCCAGTTGGAGGAGCCAAATTATGAAAATCCCGCTTAAGGCGGGATTTTTGCTATTCTGCCCCCTCTACTTACATTCTCCACCACCATTTACTCATAACATAAGCACAATAATTCTACTCAACTTACGTTAATGGAATAAAATTCCATCACCCCTAAACTAATTAGCATAAAAATATAACAACAAGTGCATTTTGCCAGCAAACAAACCACTTTTATCATTTTCTACTTTGACAAAGCCGAAGCATATCACTAATATACGCCGCGTTGTGAAGGAGTTCCTCCATAGTTCAGTCGGTAGAACGGCGGACTGTTAATCCGTATGTCACTGGTTCGAGTCCAGTTGGAGGAGCCAACTTCATTTCTATTTTTACCCTCCTACTTCGTTTTTTCCTTTGTTATAAGAAAATCCACCTCTGATTACCCTAACCTAATTGATTTAACTGACTTTTTTCTAAAAATTATATTCATTAATAGCTATTCGAGCATTTTAGCTTTATCATCCATTCCCGGCCTGAATATGCTGAACTCAGCATCTTTCGTTCCTATCATATATACTGGAGCCGGTTTCTCATGACCACTGAATCATACACAATAAAAATCCGCCGCCCTGATGACTGGCACATTCATTTTCGTGATGGTGAAATGCTAAAAACCGTCGTTCCCTATACCAGTCATTACTTTGGCCGAGCTATCGTCATGCCTAATCTGCTTTCACCGATCACAGAAGTGGTCAGCGCCAAGGCCTATAGAGACAGAATATTAGCAGCCATTCCCAAAGGGCATCGCTTCCAGCCTCTTATGACCTGTTATCTTACTGACACTACTGAAAGCTCTCAGATAGAAATAGGTTATAAAGAAGGTATTTTTACCGCCTGTAAGCTCTACCCTGCCAATGCCACAACCAATTCAAGTCACGGCGTCTCTGATATAAAGAATATTTATCCACTATTAGCAGTGATGGAAAAACTGGGGATGCCTCTGCTCGTCCACGGCGAGGTTACTGCTTCTCATATTGATATTTTTGATCGAGAAGCCCGTTTTATTGAACAAGTTATGGAACCACTACGTAACCAGTTCCCAGTACTGAAAGTTGTGTTTGAACACATCACTACCAAAGAAGCTGCACAATATGTGCTGGAAAGCGATGACAATCTGGCAGCGACATTAACTCCACAACATCTCATGTTCAATCGCAACCATATGCTGGTTGGCGGGATTCGTCCACACCTGTACTGCCTGCCTGTGCTGAAACGCAATGTACATCAAGAGGCTTTGCGGGCAGCCGTCGCCAGTGGCTGTGATCGCTTCTTCCTAGGTACAGATTCGGCGCCACATGCACAACATAAAAAAGAGTCCTCCTGTGGTTGTGCCGGCGTCTTTAACGCACCATCAGCGTTACCTGCTTATGCAACAGTGTTTGAAGAGATGAATGCATTACAGCATTTTGAAGCTTTCTGTTCACTTAATGGCCCTAAATTTTACGGGCTACCTGTCAATGAAGGCTTTATCGAACTGACTCGCAAACCTGCTACCATTATTGAACACATCGATTGCAATAATGAAAGGCTTATTCCATTTTTGGCTGGCGAAGATGCCCGTTGGGATGTGAAAGTAATCGACTGATATAACATGAGGGGATAGTCATTATCCCCATTAATTTACATAGTTATCAATGCACCAACAAATTGACTCATAATTCCTAACAAAAAACCTTCTTACTTTCATTAAAAAGCATATACTAACTAGTGACTCATTCAAGAATGAGGCAGTTTGCTCTTAGTCAATGATATTAATAAATAATGCAGTGATCTGATTAGGAGGTTTTATGGGCAGTAAAGATGAAGTTATTCAAACGCATCCTGTAGTAGGTTGGGATGTCAGTACCGTTGATACATATGATGCAATGATGCTACGCCTTCACTATTTGTCCTCCCAAGATCAAACACCAGAACATGTCATGGTAGATCGAACCTTATGGTTGACAACTGACATTGCAAAGCAATTGATATACATCCTCCAGGCAGGAATTGAAAAGATCGAATCTTCAGAATACAGCGATCTAAACCATACGAAACATTAATAATCTTAAACCCGGACACCCGTATAAATGGGTGTCCGGCTAGGAGACACATCAATTCATCTCAAAGATTTTGTCTGAAATACCATATCACTATATAATAATTTCGGATTAAGTTAACTTAACCATCACAATTGCCGAGTTGACTACTAATAGATGGGGCGTTTATTGTGAGTTTGGCCAAACAGGAACAGGGATGTACAATAATGAAAATCTTAATTGTTGAAGAGTGCTATTATACCCGTTCAGGTATCAGCGAGTTTTTAAAGAAAAACGATAATGCTGAGAACCTTGAAGTCGTTGATTCGCCTTCAATTAATGAGGCTATAAATATTGTAACTCATTTCTCTCCTGATATCGTTCTAGCTAATTTGACACATTATTGTCATCACGCTAGTTACTGTTCCGACTTACAGAAATTCATTACGCTTATAGATAACACGCGTATATATATATACCTTAATAGCGCCTATCCTTATTGTGACCATTATATTACACTGAAGGATAGTGCCTTTATTCTGGCAAAGAGAAATCTTACCTATCTGCTTAATAAGATTAGCACAACTACATTGCAGGAAATTCAGAGACATAAAGCAACAGTCGACCAATGTTGTTCTATTTTCAGTCCTCAAGAGCATAAAGTTATCGATTACTGGATGCAAGAAATCCCTAATTACAAGATATCACAAAAGCTAAAAATCAGTAATAGCACAGTCTATTCCCATAAAAGACACATTACTGAAAAAATAAATGTGCGTAATAGAATTGAACTCTGCTTTATTTACAATGTATTTAAATACCTCTATTAAAGTATCCTATTAACTATACCCTATGGATTTCAAGATGCATCGCGACGGCAAGGGAGCGAATCCCCGGGAGCATAGAGAACTCTGTAACCGGGGTGATTGAGTACAGCCAACATAAGAGGCGACTTGAAAGATGACGGGTATAAATCAAATAAACTGGCACATTGATCTCTGTGCCAGCGATTAATCATGTTATTCAACAGACTGTAGTGAAGTACTGCTCAATTCATCCTGTAGACGGTGCCGGGATTTATTAAATATTTTTGCTCCATTTTCACGACCGGCACGGCGAGCACGCTGCTCTGTTTCTGGTAGCCTTACTTCTTCTTTACACACTTCGCTGCAACAACCTTCAAATTTAGTCGCACACTCTTGGCACTGAATAAATAACAAGTGGCAACCTTCATTCTTACAATTAGTATGACTGTCGCAAGACGCACCACATTGATGGCAGTGAGCAATCACCTCATCTGAAATACGCTCTCCCATCCGCTCATCAAAAACAAAGTTTTTACCAATAAAACGTACCGGTAATCCCTGTTCCTTCGCTTTACGAGCATATTCAATAATACCGCCCTCTACGTGATAGACGTTTTTAAAACCATTGTGCAACATATAAGCACTGGCTTTTTCACAGCGAATACCACCGGTGCAATACATTACAATATTTTTATCCTTATTATCCTGCAACATTTCCACAGCCATTGGCAGTTGTTCACGGAATGTATCAGAAGGAATTTCAATTGCATTTTCAAAATGCCCGACTTCATATTCATAGTGATTGCGCATATCGACAAATAGCGTATCAGGATCATCCAGCATCTGGTTGACCTGAGCTGCTTTAAGATATTCACCGGTTTTTGATGGATCAAAAGCTCCATCTTCAATCCCATCAGCCACTACGCGGTCACGTACTTTCATACGCAAAACCCAGAAAGATTTCCCATCATCATCTAGGGCAATATTCAGCCTTAAATTATCTAATGCAGGATCAACGCTATACAACAAAGCCTTAAATGCTGCCAAATTATGAGTTGGTAAACTTATCTGAGCATTGATCCCTTCTTTAGCAATATAAACCCGGCCAAATACTGAGAGGTCAGTAAATTGTTGATACAAGCTGTTACGAAAAGCCAAAGGATCTAAGATGTTAAAATATTTGTAAAAAGAGATGGTAGTACGAGGTTGGGTCTCCGCCAACATACGCGCTTTCAGCTCTTTATTAGAAATGCGGTTGTGTAACACTGGCATGGTGTACTTTCCTGAATTTCAAGTCATAAAATATGGATGTATAAGTGATAGCCTCCGCTATCAAGCGTAATATGATAACGAAAATGATTTTCAACGAGTAGTCATTTGTAACGCAGCGATAGGAAATCAGTCATAAAACGGGAGAGGCCCCTCCCATTAGTTGAGCATACAGCTCTTTACACACAGGCAATAGGATAAATAAATCAAATAGCCGATAACCAGCAGATTTAACTGACAGTAGCTTATTAATCCTTATCAGAGCTGGAACCAATCATCAGCGCTTTCCCATGTCTCCTGTAGAATCTCTTCAACGGCTTTCCTGTCATCAGGAGTGCCGCCACGAACAGATAGCCCATCATGACTTGCCAACTTCACATTGGTTTTAATATCAGGCCATCGACGTCTAAGACGGTTATCCAGTTCCTCAGCAAGCGCAGGGACAGCACCTTTCGGCAGTTTTTTAGATTTATCGATGGTGACTTCTACATGCATAACTTTTCCCTCCACAAACAATACTGTTCATATAAACAGTAATATTATCTACATGAATTGTAAATAGCTCTGTAAAACTATTTTAATTTTTATTTATCAGTGAATTATGAGCTACCATTCTTTCATCAACGGCAAAACGGGATAATAAATAAGCACCCCACTATCGACCAAAATTGAGATCATAAACATTTCATGTTTGAAAACTTCGATATCCCGTTAAAAAATGTCACAATAGAGGAATTGTTTTGTCCATCTTATTGGAACTATAAAAACCTGAGAATCCATGATACAAGCACCTTCTTTTCAACGTTCACTGCTTCATCCCCGTTATTGGCCTACCTGGTTTGGCATCAGTCTGCTTTACTTACTGGTTCTGCTCCCCTATCCCATTATTTACTGGATAGGCACTCGTCTGGGCAGATTTTCTATGCGCTTTCTGAAAAAACGAGCCAAAGTTGCCGAAAGAAATCTTGAACTATGTTTTCCTGATATGTCACAGGAGAAACGCAATGCACTATTAATAAAAAACTTCGAATCTGTCGGAATGGGAATATTTGAAACGGGTATGGCCTGGTTTTGGCCTGACTGGCGGATAGAACACTGGTTTAAAGTGACTGGGCGAGAAAACATTCAGAAAATTCAAACTACTGGGCAAGGGATTATTGTTATTGGCATCCACTTCCTGACATTAGAACTCGGCGCCCGTATTCTCGGTTTGCTCAATCCCGGCATTGGCGTCTACAGACCGAACGATAATCCGGTTATGGATTGGCTACAAACATGGGGACGATTGCGCTCCAACAAGTCCATGCTGGATAGAAAAGATGTCAAGGGAATGATCCGCTGTCTGAAAAACGGCGAAGTTGTCTGGTACGCTCCCGATCATGATTACGGCCCACGAAAAAGCGTATTTGCACCGCTATTTGCTGTTGAACATGCTGCAACCACCACCGGCACTTCAATACTTGTGCGCCTCGCCGATCCGGCAATGATCCCATTCACCCCCCGTCGTCTGCCTGATGGAAAAGGTTATGAACTGATTATTCAACCGGCAGTAACAGGATTTCCAAAAGATGATGAAGTGAAAGCGGCTGCTTTCATGAATAAAGTTGTTGAACAGGAAATTTTACAAGCACCTGATCAATATATGTGGTTACATCGTCGCTTTAAAACCCGACCTAAGGGGATGCCTTCTCTGTACGGACAAGCTGATAAAGTCCATTAAATTTATTAACGGCTGTTTCTTCATCCAGGAAACAGCCATAATCACTTTCGTATCTTTCAATAATTGACTATCTCATTTCAATGCTGATGTTATATTTCTTAATCTAATTACTTTCCAATTTTTATATAAAAAACAAGGAATCATCTAAAATCCGCTAATATATATTAAGTTGATAACAAATACTAAGTTGATAATCAGATTACTTTATTTTCTTTACCTTTCACTATCACCGTTAATATTTATCCGTTGAAAATATGTCTTATATATTATAGTTATGACTTAATTTATTATTCTAAAATATTTTTTCATAAAAAGACATCGAATATAAATATACCCTTCATCTTTCAAGCTGCTGCTTTGTTGGCTGCTTTCACTCACCCCAGTCACATAGTTATCTATGCTCCTGGGGATTCGTTCACTTGCCGCCGCGCTGCAACTCGAAATCTATTAGGTATAGAAGTAAGTCAATAGGTCTTATCCTCATTTTAACCTATTAATTATGAGAAATGAGATTTATGTCGGATTTTGCTATGAAAAATAGAATATAAAGTAAGAGATATCCTACCTGTTAATAAAATTGACCGAAAAATATGTTAAAAATATATTAACAAGACAGGACATTATTTAATAAAAACGTGGCTTTTTTGTTTGCTCTAAACCTAAATTTAAAAGAGCTTTTTAAAAGCTTTATTTGTCACACACACTACACTCCTAGGGTGTAGTCTTATAGGAAAACTTAGATGCAATCCTCCATTAACAATACAAAAACCAGAACTTTCTTTGGGCATCCTTACCCATTAAGTTCTTTGTTCTTCACAGAAATGTGGGAACGTTTCTCTTACTACGGCATTCGTCCACTGCTGATCTTATTCATGGCTGCAACCATCTATGATGGTGGTATGGGTATTCCTCGTGAGCAGGCCGCTGCCATTGTCGGTATCTTTGCAGGTAGTGTTTATCTGACCGCACTACCCGGTGGTTGGCTGGCAGATAACTGGTTAGGCCAACGCCAAGCAGTCTGGTATGGCTCAATCATTATTGCGTTAGGCCACCTGTCTATCGCTCTTTCGGCTTTCTTTAGTCATCATCTGTTTTTTATCGGTTTACTACTGATCGTATTAGGAACTGGACTGTTTAAAACCTGTATCACCGTGATGGTCGGCACACTGTATAAAAAAGATGATCCACGCCGTGATGGCGGTTTCTCTCTATTTTATATGGGAATTAACCTAGGCTCCTTTATCTCTCCATTAATTACCGGCTTACTCATTCAAGACTATGGTTGGCATTGGGGTTTTGGTATTGGTGGGCTAGGGATGTTGGTTGCCCTACTGATCTTCCGTTTTTACGCTGTTCCCCTGATGCGCCGTTATGACAAAGAGGGTGGATTGGATTCAAATTGGGATCGCCCTACGGTCAAACGTAAAAATGTCGGCAAATGGGTTTTTACCACTATTATCGCTATGATTGCGATTATTACCCTGCTTGTCCTCGGTATTATTCCATTTAATCCAGTGGCTGTAGCTAGCACGATGGTTTATATAATCTCATCTTGCGTAACACTTTACTTTGTCTATCTGTTCCTGTTTGCCGGTTTGAGTAGTAGTGACCGTTCCCGCCTACTGGTTTGTTTTATTCTGCTGGTATCTGCTGCCTTCTTTTGGTCTGCATTCGAGCAGAAACCAACTTCATTTAACCTATTTGCTAATGATTATACTAACCGCTTAGTCATGGGATTTGAGATCCCGACAGTATGGTTCCAGTCAATCAACGCATTATTCATTGTCCTACTGGCCCCTGTATTCAGTTGGCTCTGGCCCGCATTGGCCAAAAGTAGTATCAATCCAAGCAGTATCAGTAAATTCATTATTGGTATTCTGTTCGGTGCCGGTGGTTTTGGTTTGATGATCCTGGCAGCACAGAATGTACTCGCAACAGGTGAAACCGTTTCGCCACTCTGGCTGGTCGCAAGTATTCTGTTGCTGACACTCGGTGAACTGTGCCTTAGCCCCATTGGTCTCGCAACAATGACGCTACTGGCCCCATCTCGAATGCGTGGTCAGGTCATGGGCTTGTGGTTTTGTGCAAGTGCTTTAGGTAATCTCGCTGCCGGCTTGATTGGTGGACATGTGCGCGCTGACCAACTGGACAACCTACCTGATCTGTTCTCCCGTGTATCTTTAGCTCTGGTTATTTGTGCCGTCGTATTGATGGTGTTAATTGTTCCCATTCGCCGCTTGCTTAATAATGCTGATAAGTCAGAAGCGAAAGCTCAATAATATTTATCACTCACGTAAAGCCGTCTCATCATAAGATGGCTTTACGTATCTCAACGCACAAACTTGGTGTCCTTGAAAACACACACATTAGTGCATTGCCGCTGTAACTGATGACTTAACTATCTGTTTTACATTCAGTGATTCCGCTTGATACGCATGATTACGCACGTCCCATAGTTCAACTGCATGTTGAATATTAAGCCAAAACTCTGCGGTATTCCCCAATGCCGCTGCCAATTTAATCGCCATAGGAACGGTCAGAGAACCTTTATCATGCACAATTCTACTTAATGTATTGCGGTGAACACCCATAGCTTCCGCAAGCACATTAATTTCGATATCCAAAGGCATCAGAAACTCACTCACCAATATTTCACCGACTGTTGCAGGGCGACGTTTTGTATTCCTCATCATTTATTTCCCTCAGTTTAATAGTTATGAGGCTCCAGATATGTATCAACCGCAATCCCATCAATCCATTGAAAAATAAGCCTATATTGCTTATTTACTCTTATTGAGCACCATCCCCTTAAATAACCATTCAAGTATTCAAAATGATTTCCGGGAGGGATTCTTAAATCAACCTCTTTAACCGAAGCATCCAGAATTTGTAGTTTTCTGTATAACGCACGTTGTAAAGATGCAGGTATGCATTTGTGCGGTAAATCTTGTTCATAAAATCTTTCTAGCCATCTATCCCTGAATTCAACAGCCATAACATCCTCGTTGTTTGTATATTACGCACAATCATGTTGTGCATCAAGTCATAAAATGCTGAAAACATCATTTGGCTTTACGCAACCTAGCTGGAGTACAGCCATAATGTTGACTAAATGCAAAGGTAAAAGCTGACTGGGAGGCATAACCCGACAGAAAAGCAATGTCAGCCAAAGTTCTATCACTGTAAGCCAGCAGATTATAGGCAAATTCCATCCGGCACGTTTTCAAATAAGTCATTGGACTCATCCCTGTTGCAATAAAAAGTTTACGACGCAAGGTACTGGCAGATACTGAGCAAATATCCGCCATATCCATCACCGTCACTTTCTCATGCAAACGCCCAACAAGCCCCTGATGTAATTTGACTATCAACGTTGAAGACGAACCTACTTGTGGTAGCTGAGCGAGCAACAAACGGGCAGCATCAGCGTGATTAGCGGGTGGCTGCGGGTAATCATTCAACCATTTAATAAGAGCAAGGGCAGAATCAGGTAATGGTTGCCAGAAAGCATCACTATGTAATGGATTAAACAGTGCCGAAGGCAACTCCAGCACCAATTGCTGATTTTCACCACCAGCGAAAAAGCTGTGTTTCGCATCCGGTGGAATCATAACAACATTTCCAAAACTAACGGTACTTTGTTGCCCTTCTACGTTTAACTCAAGTTGTCCGTTATAACCAAAAACGAACTGCCATAACCCCTGGTGGCTATGGCTAATAGTTTCAGCAGAATACCGGCGTAAATGTAATGAAGGTAATTGAAGAGCCATATTTATTGTCGTTGATTAAAATACACGCCATTTATTCGACAACAAAATAGCGTGGTTTACAATAACTTATGACCATTCGGGACAGGAAGAGTAAATTCTGCGATCACCACCGCACCATTTTCATCCATACTGCCGGTTAACAACACCTCCGATTTAACACCAGCGATCCGTTTTGGTGGAAAATTACACACGCAAAGAATTTGACGACCCATTAATTGTTCAGGTGTGTAATGCACAGTTATCTGAGCGCTTGAACTTTTAACACCCAACTCGCCAAGATCAATTTGTAATTTATAGGCAGGTTTGCTGGCTTTAGGATTCAATTCTACTGAAATAATTGTGCCAACCCGCATATCGACTTTTTCAAAGTCAGTCCATTCGATCTGTTCCATATATTCATCTCCTTTAGTGCGAAGTCATTATACTTACATGCTAATGGAGGAAATTCTTTCGAAAGAATGTCAATAATTGTCGACAAACTGCCTATTTTTTCCGACGAATCATTCAACTCACCACTGAGTCGCTCTGAACCATGATTACTCTCGATCGAAAAAATTATTTCTGGTCATTCCTCCGTTCTTTTCAATGCGGGCAGCGCGTTCAAGATCTCGACAGGTTTTATCATAGATCCAATGATTAAACTCTTCGCTCTTCCAATTAAGTTCATCTTCTTTTGCCTGCCTTACCAGCTCCCTCTTCTCCACCACGTTATTATCCGTAATAAGCTTATCCACATCCCAATGCTTAGGTTTAAGATTTTCTCGCTTCTTTAAATATTCCGCAGATGGCTTATTATCAGCCGGAATATCACTTTTGTAGTCAAAATTTGAGGCAAATGCCTGGAAAGAAATTGCAGATAAAATAGCAAAAATATAACGCGATCCTTTACTCATCATATTGATCCCTTTTCAAAACCATAACTCCGAATAATTATTAAATAATTATCACCAATAAGAATCAACAACATTTATGTCTAATAAGCCAGTTATCAATATCAGGTTTACATTCTATTGAAATTATGGTCTTTCTACTGATCTGATAAAGCATTAACCCGCAGTGATTCGCGGGTCAATAGTCGTTAGATGTTTACCGGGAATACAAGGCGTTACTCTCGCAATTAAATCGGGTTACCTTGTCGATAAGCCAGCGCAACCGCCAAAGATTGCACCAGACACAAAGTGGCGGACTGAGAACGGAATGCATCCACCTGTGCTTCTTTAACCACAAAACAAACATCACTAAAACTGGCAAGCGGGCTAATCTGGCTATCCGTAATCACGATCTGTTTTGCCCCGGCTTTCGCCGCCCGTTCACTGACCATCAGGGTTTCTTCTGCATAAGGGGTAAAACTGATTGAAACGACAACATCTTCTTCCCCAATTAAATTAATCTGTTCCCTGAACATTCCCCCCAAACCATCCACAAGTAAAGGACGACATTCCAAGTGATTCAATGCATAAGAAAGATAAGCCGCCACACTAAAAGAGCGGCGCAGCCCAATAATGTAAATATTCTTAGCCTGAGCCAATAAGTCTACTGCGTTCCTTAAATCTTCGGGGGCCGTCCTGGCAGCTAGCTGTTGCATAGCCTGCACATTTGAACGAGCAAATTCCTGCAAAATATGTTGAGGGTCTTCTGGTGGCTCCTGGTCGCCATCCAATTCCCTAAATAACCTGGCTCGGTCTGTATAACTGGCGGTTTCTTCCACCATATGCATGCGAAATAGCTGTTTCATTTCATTAAAACCACTGAAATCAAACGCATTGGCGAAACGAATTAATGTTGATGGAGGAACATCAGCTTCTTTGGCAATCACAGCAACAGTATCAAAAGCGACACTATTGGTATTATCCAGCACATATCGGGCTACTTGTTGCAGGCGTTTACTCAATTCACTATAGCGTGAACGGACTTGTTCTTGAAATTCATTCAGATTCGATGCGACAGACATAAATCCCCCATAAAATTTATCGCCAGCAATTGTAATCGTTTTACCGTATAAGCTGAATCATATTTCATTTTTATAGTTAAAAATGAAATACATAATCCATTCATTGTAATGACTTATTATTATCATCATATTGATTAACATCTAATTAGTCACCTAATTATCGGTAATTCATAAAAACTTTACTCCGATCACACTAATTGCCTTTCATTCCAAATCATATTGAAAAAGAAACATATATTTCATATATCTATTATCAAAGTTTCTGATTCAGTACAAACGTCAAATCCGCAAAAGAGGCGCAGAATGGAACAAGTACAGAATTATATTAATGGGCAACTCGTACCGAGTCATAGCACCCGTTTTTCTCCAGTTTTTAATCCAGCTACGGGAAAACAGATACGTCAGGTAACACTAAGTACAGCCCATGAAGTTGAACAGGCAATTACAGCCGCTCACCAGGCTTACAACGGATGGTCTCAAGTATCGCCACTTAAACGCGCTCGTGTCATGTTCCAGTTCAAGGCATTACTGGAAGCCAATACAGACAAACTGGCGCGATTAATTTCAGAAGAACATGGAAAAATCTATTCAGATGCCATCGGCGAATTAACCCGCGGTCTGGAAGTGGTTGAGTTTGCCTGTGGCATTCCTCATCTACAAAAAGGTGAACATTCCGCTAATACCGGAACAGGCATAGATAGCCATTCATTAATGCAGCCTTTAGGCGTTTGTGTCGGCATTACCCCTTTCAACTTCCCGGCAATGGTGCCTATGTGGATGTTTCCTATCGCATTAGCGACAGGGAATACTTTCGTATTGAAGCCTTCAGAAAAAGATCCCTCTCTCGCGATTGAATTAGCATTGCTGCTTAAACAATCTGGTTTACCCGATGGCGTATTTAATGTTGTCAACGGCGATAAAGAAGCCGTCGATATACTGCTCACTGATCCACGCGTGCAAGCTGTCAGCTTTGTCGGTTCGACACCTGTCGCTGAATATATCTACACTACCGCCTCGGCTCATGGGAAACGCTGTCAGGCTCTCGGTGGCGCAAAAAATCACTGTATTCTGATGCCAGATGCCGACCTTGATATGGCTAGCAGCGCTATTGCAGGTGCGGCATTTGGCGCAGCCGGCGAACGTTGCATGGCACTGTCTGTTGTACTGGCGGTTGGAGATGAAACGGCGGATGCGTTAATTGAAAAATTACGTCAACAGATCAGCAAAATATCTGTCGGTCCCGGTATTGTCGCAACTAAAGAAAACGATATGGGCCCCGTTATCTCTGCCCAACACCAAGCTAAAATCTGTGATTACATCGACAGTGGCGAAAAACAGGAGGCTAGCCTGTTAATTGATGGTCGTCAACTCAAAGTTCCGGGTTATGAAAATGGCTATTTTATTGGCCCGACCCTATTCGATAATGTCACGCCAGATATGAAAATCTATCAAGAAGAGATCTTCGGCCCCGTTCTGTCAATTGTCCGTGTACCCGATTATGCCACCGCGCTGACATTAATTAACTGCCATCAATATGGTAATGGTACCGCGATATTCACCCGCGACGGAGAAACCGCTCGCCAGTTTAGCGAAGATGTACAAACGGGTATGGTAGGCATCAATATCCCCATTCCGGTACCAATGGCCTTCCACAGCTTCGGCGGCTGGAAACGCTCAATTTTTGGTCCACTTAACGTTCACGGTAATGATGGCGTTCGCTTCTACACCCGCATGAAAACCGTTACCAGCCGCTGGCCGGCAAGTATCAGGTTAGAACATCATTCCAGCAGCTTTGTGATGCCCACAATGGAATAAAATGGAGTTCTGTAACATGAACAAATCAACAATGACAACAGCTCAAGCATTGGTGAAATTCCTAAACCAACAATATGTGGAAGTAGACGGTGAACAATACCCATTCATCAGAGGAATTTTTACCATCTTCGGTCACGGTAATGTTGTCGGATTAGGGCAAGCACTGGAGCAAGATCCCGGTCACTTGACCGTTTACCAAGGATGCAACGAGCAAGGCATGGCCCATATCGCCACAGGCTTTGCTAAACAGAAAAAGCGCAAACAGATTTTCGCCGTCACATCATCCGTTGGCCCAGGCTCCGCCAATATGGTCACCGCTGCGGCAACTGCCACCGCTAATCGTATTCCTCTGTTGTTACTACCCGGCGATCTCTTCGCCTGCCGTCAACCTGACCCGGTTTTACAGCAAGTTGAACAGTTCCATGACTATACTATCAGCACCAATGACTGTTTCCGTCCTGTTTCTCGTTACTGGGATCGTATCTCCAGACCAGAGCAAATCATGAGCGCTATGATTAATGCGATGCGAGTTCTAACCGATCCCGCTGATACCGGCGCCGTCACAATCTGTTTGCCACAAGATGTTCAAGGCGAGATTTGGGATTTTCCTGACTACTTCTTCCAAAAACGCATTCACCGCATTGAACGCCGCCCCGCTTCTGCCGCCATGATTAACGATGCCGTGGAGCTCATAAATCGCAAGAAAAAACCCTTGCTCATCTGCGGTGGCGGAGTGCGCTATTCAGAAGCACATAACGCTTTTCGTCAATTCGCAGAACACTTCAATATTCCTTTTGCTGAAACACAAGCAGGTAAAAGCGTCGTAATTGCCGACCATCCCCTTAATTGTGGCGGTTTAGGCACAACAGGCTGTCTTGCTGCCAACCTAATAGCCAAAGAAGCCGATTTGATTATTGGCGTTGGCACCCGGTTTACTGATTTCACCACTGCATCCAAATCGCTATTTCAGCATCCAGAAGTTGAATTTCTTACTATCAACGTAGCGGAATTCGACGCTTATAAACTGGATGCTGTCCCCGTTGTAGCAGACGCCCGTGAGGGATTAAATGCTATTGCAAAGCAGCTTACTCAATTGCATTATCGCAGTGGTTATCAAGATGAGATTCATCAGGCGCGGGAAACATGGCGAAAAGAGTTAAATCGTCTGTTCGAAATTGAGTATCAGGCGGATTTCACACCAGAAATTCCCTGCCATCTTGATGATAAATTGGAAGAGTACAGCCAGACATTACAAACCCGCCTGGCACAAACCAGAGTATTGGGATTATTAGACAAATATCTTGAGCCCGAAGCGATTATTGTTGGCGCATCGGGTTCCCTTCCTGGCGATTTACAGCGATTATGGCAACCCAAACAGCCGGATACCTATCATCTTGAGTATGGCTATTCCTGTATGGGCTATGAGATAGCCGCTGCTATTGGCGCTAAACTAGCCTGTCCCAACCAACCGGTTTATGCCATAGTTGGTGATGGCGCTTATATGATGCTTCATTCAGAGCTGCAAACCGCAATACAGGAAAATATCAAAATCACCGTGTTACTGTTTGATAACGCAGGATTTGGCTGTATCAATAATCTACAAATGAGCCAAGGGATGGGCAGTTTCGGAACAGAAAATCGTTACCGTAACCCAGAAAGCGGCAATATGGATGGCAAATTGATTAAAGTCGACTTCGCCAAAAATGCAGAAAGCTACGGCTGCAAAGGTTACCGAGTCCATGATGAGCAACAACTGCTTCATGCGTTACAGGAAGCCCAAAAACAGACCATACCGGTACTCATAGATATCAAAGTGCTGCCTAAAACGATGACGCATGATTATGAATCATGGTGGCGTGTAGGGACGGCACAGGTAGCAAAAAATCCAGCGATAGAATCTGCCGCAAACAAAATAAAGGAGATGGTTGCAACCAAAGTACGCCAATATTAAAAAGTGATGGCCTGTAAGATAGCAGGCCATTTTCCCCTCCTTAATCACTTTTAATGCTATTTTTGGAATTTTTATTCCAAAAATAAATGACTTTTTTCTTTCCCCAATCTCTATGACCAGACGTAGTAACATTTGGCTAAATACCTATTATAATTTGTTTTTAAAAGACAAATATCCCAATCCATCCAGCAGCAACCTTACTTTACGTGATCTAATTAACACAAATTTAATATTGTTATTAACAAAATGCTACGCCGCACTCAAAAATATAATTTCTAAAAATTAACAAATTGAAATAAATGTTTTATTTGATATATTTTAAAGTATCTCATAAGCAGATACTTAGGTATCAAGGAGCACCCATGTTCAACATTGCATTATTTGGCGCCGGACGAATTGGACAAGTACACGCAGGGAACATCTCTCATCATAAAGAAACTTCTCTTTATTCCGTTGTCGATCCACATCAGAAAAGTGCTGAAATTTTAATACAGAAATACCAAACAAAAAGACAAACTATTGAACAGGCAATGTCTGACCCTGAAATAGATGGTGTTCTTATCGCCTCTGCAACAGATACTCATGCAGACCTGATCGAACTCGCAGCAAAACATCATAAAAAAATCTTCTGTGAAAAACCGGTTCATCTTGATATTGAACGTGTTCGTCAGTGCCTTGAAACTGTTAAACAGCATCAGGTTCCCTTATTTGTTGGCTTTAATCGTCGTTACGATCCGCAATTCCGCCGAGTAAAAACACTATTTGACGCCGGCACGATAGGAAAAGCCGAATCTCTGCTGATTATTTCCCGTGATCCCTCTCCTCCTTCTGCTGAATATGTCAAAGTTTCAGGCGGTATGTTCCGGGATATGACCATACACGACTTCGATATGGCACGCTTTATTATTGGCGAGGAACCCTGCTCGATCTACGCTCAAGGTAGTAATCTGGTTGATCCAGCAATTGGGCAAGCCGGTGATATCGATACCGCCTTTATCGTTATGAAATTCCCATCAGGGGCAATAGCAACCATTACCAACAGTCGCCGTTCCGGGTATGGCTATGACCAACGGATTGAATTACATGGTGAAAAAGGGCTGCTTAGCGCTGGTAACATTAAAGAAAACAGTGTTGAGCTCTGGGAAAACAGCGGTTGTTTAACAGCCAAGCCAGAGCATTTTTTCCTGCAACGTTACCGGGAAGCCTACATTGCTGAATGGGACCATTTTGTTGATGTCATGGCTGGTCGTGCCACACCAGAATGTAGCGGCGCTGATGGCGAACAGGCACTTTATCTGGCCGATAAAGCTCTCGAATCCCTATATTCAGGTAAAGAAATCAAATTATAAAACAAGTCCACATCTCTGAATAACTGACTCACATTTATTTTCACCCTAAAAACGGGAAAGACCGCTTTCCCGTCAGCATATTGCTGCCTGAAAACAGTCAATCAGGCTTGGAGGATAGTATGTTAGCTTTTCTCTCATTTATTGGTTTTACCCTATTAGTGGCTGGATTCGCTTATTACAAAACCCATAATGCTCGTCTGACAGAATCTACTGAAGGCTATTTTCTTGGCGGACGATCTCTCACAGGTGTTTATATTGGTAGCTCTATGTTGCTAATGAACCTGTCCACGGAACATTTAATCGGTTTAAATGGATTAGCATTCCGAACCGGATTTATCGTTATGGCTTGGGAAGTGATAGCCGCTGTGACCATCGTTTTATTTGCTGTTTATTTCCTGCCTAAATATCTTAAGCTTGGTATTTCAACCATCCCGGAATATCTTGAACGCCGATTTGATAAAAATACGCTGCTTATTACTTCAATTCTTTTCCTGGCTATGTATATCATTTCACTACTCCCCATTGTGCTGTATACCGGTGCAATTGCATTAGAAAGTCTATTCCAGGTTTCCAATGTATTCAGTATTAATAAAACTACAGCGCTATGGGTTATGGTTTGGGGCGTTGGTGGATTAGGTGCTGTCTATGCTATCTTTGGTGGTATTAAAGCCATTGCCGCCGCGGATGCTATTAACGGCGTTGGCTTAATCGTTGGCGGATTAATGGTAACCATTTTTGCTCTACTCTATGTTGGCAATGGCAATGCCTGGCAAGGATTAGTTGAAGTTTATCAATCTAATCCTGATAAATTTAACTCCATCGGCAGCGAAGATTCGCTGGTTCCTTTCTCCACGCTATTTACCGGCCTAATTGTTTCCAATATGTTTTTCTGGTGTACCAATCAATCCATTGTTCAGAAAGCCCTTGGCGCAAAAAATCTCGCCGAAGGACAAAAAGGGGTCATGTTGTGCGCTTTACTTAAACTCATCATGCCATCTATTATTATTCTGCCGGGCATTATTGCTTTCCATATATTCAAAGGACAAATAGATAATCCAGATAACGCCTATCCAGAATTAGTACACTTAATTCTGCCGGAAGTCTTGGTTGGTTTCTTTGCCGCTGTAGTTGTAGGAGCAGTATTTTCCACATTCAGCGGAGGACTTAATTCATCTGTGACATTGTTTATCGTTAATATTTACAAACAACGAATTAACCAGAATGCCACCGAAATTCAAACCGTCGCGATGGGTAAATATCTGGGAATCGGGTTAGCGTTAATCACTATGATCGTCGCACCATTAGTCGCTAATGCACCGGATGGTCTGTTCTATCTCATTCAACAATTACAGGGGATTTTTAACGCACCAATTCTCAGCGTGGTATTAGTCAGCCTGATGACTAAACGAGTGCCGCCTATTGCCGCTAAACTTGGCCTATTATTCGGTATGTCTGCCTATATTATCTGTAATTTCATTTTAAAAATTAACCTGCACTTTTTTCATCTGGTTGGCATTTTATTTGTTCTCAATATTATTTTTATGCTGGTTATTGGTTATTTTTTTCCAACTAAACCATTCGAAGATATTTATACCAAACAGGTAAATATTACACCTTGGTCTATGGTAAAACCAGTGGCATGGTTAATTACATTGTGCTCAATCTCTATGTACATATTTCTCGCACATAATGTTCCCAAGGTAATCATGATTACTTATTACCTGTTTGCTGCATTAATACTATCTTATGCGCTATACCAGATAGGTAAAACATTATTCAGGAAGTTTGTGATAAATAGTACGCCCCAAAAAACTGAATAAAGATAACTCACTGACTTTATTACTCCAACATTATTATCAGAATAACCGACTACCAGGATTTCCCTGCACCTCATATTCGAAAGAGGAAATCCTGGATATAGCGACTCCTTCTGTTAACCAACACACGCTCCATATATACCAAACCATAAATGAAACAAAAATTCTAATATTCCATTTTTCCTGCTCTTACCTCTGAATGGTACCTAACTCATTAGCAAATTAACCCTATATAACGCGATATTAGCTAAAAAACCCTTATCAGATCACAACTTGAAATTAATATTTTCATTTAAGTTGAAAATGAAACAAATGTTTCCTATAAAAGATATACGACAACAACCAAGGCTAACTGGCAAACACGAAAGAATTGACTGCAACAATAAACGACTTATCCGCTTCTATTTGGAGAAACCGCTATATGGAAGAGATTCGTATCGGCCTAATCGGTACTGGTTACATCGGACGCACCCATGCCATTGCTTACGCACAAGCGCCCACTGTTTTCCCTCTGGCAGGCAAACTAGTTTGTGAAATGGTAGCGGAAGTTTCTGCTGAACTCGCCGCAAAACGGTCTGAACAATTAGGTTTCCGACGCTTTACTGATAATTGGCGCAAATTAGTATCAGATCCCGATATTCATGTTGTTGATATCTGCTCGCCAAATTTCCTTCATAAAGAAATGGCTCTCGAAGCGATCAAACACGGTAAGCACGTTTATTGCGAAAAGCCGCTCGCACTAAACTCAACTGATGCGCAATTAATGGCCGAAGCCGCCAAAAAAGCCGGGGTAAAAACATTAGTCGGTTTTAACTATATGAAAAACCCTACCGCACAACTGGCTAAAGAGATCATTTCAAATGGTGAAATTGGTGAAATCATTCACTTCTACGGCACTCACAACGAAGATTATATGGCCGATCCATTCACCCCTATTCACTGGCACTGTTTTAAAGATAAAGCTGGATTAGGCGCATTAGGCGATCTTGCTGCTCATATCATCAATATGGCGCAATACCTGGTTGGAGATATTCAAACTGTTTGCGCAGACATGACCACTGTCATCAAACAACGTCCGGAAAAAACCGGCTCTAGCACTATGGTTGCGGTAGAAAACGAAGATCAAGCACATGCTATGGTGCGTTTCGACGGCGGAGCAATGGGTATGATTGAAACCTCCCGTATTGCCTGCGGCCGCAAAATGGGTTTGAACTACACCATTACAGGAACAAAAGGTGCTTTGAGCTTCACACAAGAAAGAATGGCCGAACTAAAACTTTACCGGCACGATGAACCGACGAACCGCCAAGGCTTTAAAACTATTCTTATTGGACCGGAACATCCTGACTATGCGCCATTCTGTCACGGTGCAGGTCACGGCATCGGCTTCAATGATCAAAAAACAGTGGAAATCAGAGATTTGATCAATGGCATCGCCAACAATAAAGAGATATGGCCGGATTTCACCGAAGGCTGGAAAGTCTCACGTATTCTGGATGCCATCGCTCGTTCTTATCAAGAGCAACGTTGGGTGAATGTCACTGAAATCAATTAATTTTTCTTATCAACGCTCCACTATCGGAGCTCAGCACAGCAACACTTGATGTTGTACTTAATAAGGAATTGTCTAATGGAGCAGCAAAAAGAATTTGATGTCATCTGCATGGGACGAATCGCCGTTGACCTTTACGGCCAACAAATCGGAGCACGTCTGGAAGATATGGGAAGTTTCGCCAAATATCTTGGGGGTTCTTCCGGTAATGTTGCCTATGGTACCGCTCGCCAGGGGCTTAAATCCTCCATGCTAGCCAGAGTCGGTGATGAACATATGGGACGTTTCCTTAGGGAAGAGTTGCAAAGTGTTGGCTGTGATACCAGCCATCTAACCATTGATAAAGAACGCCTTACGGCACTGGTGCTGCTAGGAATCAAAAATAAAACCACGTTTCCTCTGATCTTCTATCGTGATAACTGCGCCGATATGGCAATTACCCGTGATGATTTCAGTGAAGAATACATTGCATCAGCCCGTTGTTTAGCAATCACCGGAACACATCTTTCTCATCCTAACACTCGCGATGCCGTGCTGACGGCCCTCAACTACGCCCGCCGTAACCGTGTGAAAACGGTCATAGATATTGATTATCGCCCGGTACTTTGGGGGTTAACTTCTCTGGGAGATGGCGAATCACGTTATATCGCATCGGAACAGGTAACAGCTCAATTACAGGAAGTATTATCACTATTTGACCTGATTGTCGGCACAGAAGAAGAGTTCCACATTGCCGGTGGTTCCACAGATACTATCGAAGCACTACGCAACATTCGTAAACTCACATCTGCTGCATTGGTTTGCAAACGAGGATCACTGGGGTGCTCTGTTTTTACCGCTGAAATCCCTAATTATCTGGATGATAGCATGACCATACAGGGCATTCGTGTCGATGTGCTTAATGTACTCGGCGCAGGGGATGCTTTTATGTCCGGCCTGTTACGCGGCTATCTTAATAACGAAGGTTGGGAAAAAGCCTGCACCTACGCGAATGCTTGTGGCGCATTAGTCGTTTCTCGTCATGGGTGCGCACCGGCAATGCCGGATAAAACCGAGCTTGACAACTATCTATCACGCGCTAATCAAATATTACGCCCTGATTTAGATGAAACACTTAATCACCTCCACCGTATCAGCGCCCGTAAAAATCAATGGGACGAACTGTGCGTAATGGCATTTGATCATCGTATTCAATTTATTGAATTAGCCCGACAAGCCAATGCCAGTATCAAGCGTATTTCATCATTAAAACACCTTCTATTGCGCGCCAGCCAGGAAGTTACTACAGAAGCAGGGTTACAAGGAAAAATAGGCCTGTTATGTGACAGCACGTTTGGTCAGGATGTTTTAAACGAAATCACCGGTCAAGGCTGGTGGATAGGCCGCCCAATTGAGCTACCTGGCTCTCGCCCACTTAGTCTGGAACATGGCAACATAGGTTCTCAACTTATTGACTGGCCACTGGAACACATTGTCAAATGTCTGGTGTTTTTCCATCCAGAAGATGCTCACCCGCTCCGACTGGAACAAGAGAAAAAAATTCGGGAAATTTATGCCGCATGTTGTAAATCTGGTCACGAACTTTTACTGGAAGTGATCCTACCTGCGGAAATGAAACACTCAGATGAGTTCTATATCCGTGCGCTTAGACGCTTTTATAACCTTGGAATTAAACCGGATTGGTGGAAACTCCCACCTCTCAGTTCTGAAAGCTGGGACAGCATTAACTCTCTAATCCAACAGCGGGACCCTTATTGCCGTGGCGTCGTTATTCTTGGCCTTGATGCTTCACAAGAAGAACTAGAAATGGGCTTTAATGCCGCAGCCGGCAAATCTATCGTCAAAGGTTTTGCTGTCGGAAGAACCCTCTTTGGTCAACCATCCCTAAAATGGCTAAAAAATGAAATTGATGATAACCGTTTGATCCAGAAAATAAAAACCAACTATCACAACCTGATTAGCCTGTGGCGTCAGCGCGGATAGCAACATAATAAAATTATTTTATTCAACAGGAGCACCATCATGGCTGTTCAACTTGGTATCAACCCTCTGACCTGGACTAATGATGACTTACCCACTCTCGGCGCAGACACACCACTGGAAACCTGCTTAACAGAAGGCCGCCAAGCAGGTTTTACCGGCTTTGAATTGGGCCATAAATTTCCTCGTCAGGCCAACGTATTGGGCCCGATTCTTGACGCCCACAATCTCATGCTGGTATCTGGCTGGTACTCTGGCGAATTACTCACCCGTTCAATAGCAGAAGAGATTAAAGCGGCACAATCTCACCTGACCTTGCTGCGCGAATTGGGAGCTAATGTCATGGTATTTGCGGAAGTGACAAACTGCATTCACGGCGATCAAAACAAGCCAGTCCATCTTCGCCCTCAATTTCCAGCTAACCGCTGGCAAGAATACGGTGAAAAATTGACTGAATTTGCCCGTTACACCCAAGAACAGGGTGTTCAGATTGCTTATCACCACCATATGGGAACTGTGATCGAAACTGAGGAAGACGTTGATCATTTGATGGAACATACCGGAGATGAAGTTGGATTGTTGCTGGATACCGGCCATTTGACCTTTGCTGGCGCTGATCCACTGGTGATCGCAGAACGCTGGGCAAAACGTATCAATCATGTTCACTGCAAAGATATCCGTCCTGATGTACTCGACGACATAAAAAACCGTAAAACCAGTTTCCTTGATGCAGTACTGAGCGGTGTATTCACAGTACCGGGAGATGGTTGCGTTGATTATTCGGCAATTTTTCAAGTGTTGAAAAAACAGAATTATAAAGGCTGGCTGGTAGTTGAAGCAGAACAAGATCCTGCCATTGCTCATCCACTCACCTACGCAACAATGGGTTATAACAATTTACATCAACTTGCTAGAGATGCAGGATTACTTTAATAGTCGCCGTTCGATTTATACAAAAGCAATGCTGAGGTAGGTAATATGTCCAAATTATTATCAAAATATCATGCACCGGATCAGAATAGACGAACTCAACATATCACACCAGAATCTGCCAACTGGAAGTATGTCCATTTTGATGTTTATGAGTTAGCCTCGGGTGAAAAAATCACCTTACCCGCATCAGAAAATGAAACCTGTCTGGTTTTGGTGGCGGGAAAAGCCACAGTAACGACGCCACATCAACGATTTGAGCATATTGGCGATCGCATGCAACCATTTGAACGCAAAAAGCCTTATGCCGTTTACATCACGGCGGGGGAATCTGTTGAAATTATTGCCGGTACCGCTCTCGAACTCGCGGTATGCCAAGCACCGGGTAAAGGAAACTACCCGACTCGCCTGATTACGCCACAGGATATTGGTGCAGAACAACGTGGAAATGGCTACAACCGACGCTATGTTCACAACATCCTACCGGATAACAAACCTGCTGATAGCTTGCTGGTGGTTGAAGTCTTTACCGATGAAGGCTGTACCAGTTCCTATCCTAGCCATAAACACGATACCGACAATACGCCACAGGAAACCTATTTGGAAGAAACCTATTACCATCGCCTGAGCCCATCTCAAGGATTCTGCATGCAACGCGTCTATACCGATGACCGTTCACTGGATGAATCAATGGCTGTTTACAACAAAGATGTGGTAATAGTCCCAAAAGGCTATCACCCAGTAGCAACCATTGCCGGTTACGACAACTATTATCTCAACGTAATGGCCGGACCAACCCGTAAGTGGCTATTTACTTGGGAAAAAGACCATCAATGGGTTAATAGTGAAACGTATGCTCAGAAGCATAAGAATTAATGCTCATCAGGCAGAAAATAGGCTTTTTATTTTCGCGCACTCAATCGAGTGCGCCGCTGCCTGTACGGCAGTGAACCCTGAACCAGCACAGCCAAAACAGCCCGAACATTTCTAAGCTGCCTGTACGGCAGTGAACTCCGAACATTGAATTTAATTGTTACGAGAGATTTTCTAAGCTGCCTGTACGGCAGTGAACCACATAATCGGCTTCATAAGTGTAAACCGCCATTTCTAAGCTGCCTGTACGGCAGTGAACATTCCACGACTTGCGGCATACATGGGCTAGCTTTTCTAAGCTGCCTGTACGGCAGTGAACAGAATGGATAGATACCCTCTGACATTCAACGATTTCTAAGCTGCCTGTACGGCAGTGAACTCAGTCCGTCATTACAATCGCGTTTGAGAAATTTTCTAAGCTGCCTGTACGGCAGTGAACACAAATAGTCATTGCAAATCGCAGCGTTAGCATTTCTAAGCTGCCTGTACGGCAGTGAACGTAAGTGCTGGGAAATCTTGCCCGATTATCGCTTTCTAAGCTGCCTGTACGGCAGTGAACTACAACTTGCGGAAGGTTACGCTAGCGCCGATTTTCTAAGCTGCCTGTACGGCAGTGCACCAACTCTGTAGAGTCCTTTCTGACCAAATGGCTTTCTAAGCTGCCTGTACGGCAGTGCACTGAATGGTATCGTGAGATATCGGCTCTGGAGTTTTTCTAAGCTGCCTGTACGGCAGTGCACTGATTACTTGTGTCAACATTTCTACTTTATATTTTCTAAGCTGCCTGTACGGCAGTGCACTTAGGTTTTTTGGACTCGAAGCGCTCAGCGGCTTTCTAAGCTGCCTGTACGGCAGTGCACTGTTACATATTAACTTTAACCTGCTGATTTTTAAATAGCATAGCTATTAAGAAGTAAAAAACCCTTTTTATAAGCGATAATTAATTTATCCATAAAATCAATTAATTACAACTCACTTCAAAAAAAGGGTAAAAATTAAGGTAGCAGTAAAAACACCATCACATACTTAAGTCGTCTGTCCTAAGACCTATGCAGTAAGTAAGAATTGTTGTCTGTAAAATGTTCAATGATAATGAAACCACCCCACTGAATTCAGTCATCAGCAAAAATCAGTACCTCTTAATCTCGCAGCCTTTTTCAAAGTTGGCATCATTCAACACACCTACAATTGCACTAATTCCACCAGGCGCTTAAATATTGAAAAGTTCAGTGTTACCCAATTTACCAAGTCTCCAATTCATATTTTCAGCAACATAATTAACTTAATTAACTTAATTAAAGATATAATCTAGATCACTGTTATTACGAGATAGAATATAAACACTACAGGTAAAAAATGATTATTTACCGCCACCATTTCAATCAAGTTCCTCTACTCATGAGTTATTTTATTTCCATTCATTTATCTTATTAACTAATAAGGTTATAATGACTCATCTCCAGAATACACCACCGTTATATCAATCTCTCATATATATCCGTCATCTTTCAAGTTGCCTCTTTGTTGGCTGCACTCGCTCACCCCGGTCACATAGTTATCTATGCTCCCGGGGATTCGCTCCCTTGCCGTCGCTATGCATCTTGAAATCCATAGGGTATAAACCATTTCAGTAGCCATTCCCATCATTAAATAAAGATATTAGGTTATTTTCTCATGTATCTCATATTCCACTCCATCTGAACAATAGTGGATTATCTCTATAATCAAGGAAATGCCCTGAAAATATCAGAGCATTTTTTAAGTTAAACCCATTGTTCGCTATTAACGCCGTAGTATGGTGTAAGAAAATATCATGTTACGAAGATAATCATTGTCAATTTTATTATCAATAATTTCACCGGTCTCAAGAATCAATCGATGAGTTGGCTCTTTTGAACAAAGAATCATGAGCCGCATTTTATCTTTTATAAGCCAGCTATCATTGCTTACTGGACTAAACCAGTAGGATTTGAGCAAGATATTACTTTGATTATCACAAGGCATTTCATTAAATTTTACCGTCCAGTTAGCATCAATCTCAGCTTTTTTATTGATAGGTCCATTCTCACCTTTAATATCAATAGAACCATAAAATAAGAAGTCACCATCAACAAGGTGAACTTTACCGTCACTCCATCTTGAATATCCTAATCCAATATTTTTAGGGATATTTACCAACGTTTGATATTGAACACCTTTAATTGAATACATCATGTTTCAATCCTCTTTGGTATAGTTACTGTATGAAAATAAAATTCAACCTCTACGGACTTAATTAATAACCACAACATTACCACTCTATGAATAAATAATTTCATATACCCGTCATCTTTCAAGTTGCCTCTTTGTTGGCTGCACTCACTCACCCCGGTCACATAGTTCTCTATGCTCCCGGGGATTCGCTCCCTTGCCGTCGCGATGCATCTTGAAATCCATTGGGTATATTCCTTTAAATAATTCATTAAAATTTTCTCACTCCATGTTTTTATAATAAATTATTCAATCCGCTTATAAATAAATTTACCCATCAGACAAAACTTTATTATATCCTGAAATTTTAAAAAGACAATTTTAAATTAACTATATTATTGCAATTAAAAATCAAATTAATTCTTTACACTAAAAAAATAAAAACCTATAAAACCTTATTTTTAATTCTAAAAAATCACATACACTCCAATTAAAAATTAATTATAAAAATATTATTTTATATTTATCACACATAAAACCAAACAGAACAAACGATTATAAATCATCAATTTGCAATTATTATTCATTATGAGTAAAATCAATAATTCCGGATACAACGTATATATCCCACTATTAAATTGGTTAATTAAAATCCAATCAATTAAGCCATCAAATATTATATTATCTAGCTCATGAATATATTCCACACCCAATTATATTTACCAATCCACTTTCACATCAATAATAAATTTAAGCATTTAACCACTCAGAATAAACATTAACCCTACAGATAAAATCGCTTGTAATATATGCTGCCAAATAACTGCAATGATAAAAAACAATAGAACCAAGATTATATATAAACTCTGGTCAATCCATTGGAATTTATAATGATAGTGAGTTTGACATCCCTACCTTGTCATTGCACTCTAATATAATTATAAAAACAAAATGGACTAACGACAATTTGAGTGAGCATTATTAGGCAAACCCATTCAGAGATTACAATCTATATAATTCGATAAATACCCAGTCTAGCGAAATTAAAAAATCTCAAGATCAGATAATTTTTTTATTTACTGTAAAATTTTTGTCACCAATTTTAATAGTGACGCACCAGCATATTCAGAGATCATGAAACTTCATAATTTAGGTGGCATGCGCAGCCATTTTTGTAATGTTTTTCTACTAGCTCGCAACCATCATACGGAAGCATGACCATATTTCACTATTCTTATTGATTTTATTGGAAAAAGTAGACTTTATAATACGTGAGTAGAATGAGAAGTGGCGGAGGAGGAGAGATTCGAACTCTCGGATGGTTTCCCATCGGCGGTTTTCAAGACCGCTGCCTTAAGCCGCTCGGCCACCCCTCCGCAATGGCGTGCACTATAAACAGCACCGAGACAGATGTAAAGCCTCTTCCTACTCGATTGCCGTAAATTTACTCTTTTTCACTATCATTGGCTTATTTTATCCGCACATGTGCATACTATCCTTGGGTACAGAAGTGATTTTTGCTAAATTACGGCTACTTTTCTTTGATGGTTATTAATGATTATGCTGGTATTCGAAGGTCAAGAAATCGAAACCGATGCGCAAGGTTATCTGAAAAACAGTAGTGACTGGCAGGAAGCAATAGCTTTACTCCTCGCCGAACAGGAAGAAATCACATTGACTGAACAGCATTGGGAAGTCATTCATTTTATCCGGGAGTTTTATAAGGAATTTAATACATCCCCGGCTATCCGTATGTTAGTAAAAGCAATCGCACAAAAATATGGCGAAGAAAAAGGCAACAGTCGCTATCTTTACCGTCTGTTTCCCAAAGGGCCGGCAAAGCAGGCAACTAAGATAGCCGGACTGCCGAAACCAGTAAAATGTATCTAATCAATAATCTAGCTCAGTGGCGGACACTAAAATCTGCAATATCCTCCACTGCGCAGGCTTGAGATGAAAAGTTATCTATTCGTACTCCCGGCGGACCACCCTGCTCCAACCAATGGGTTAATTTATTTAGTTGTTCACTATCACCATAAGCTACGATTTTTACACTACCATCATGTAAATTACAGACATAACCTGTCAGATTATTAAGTTTTGCCCAACGAAAAGTTTGATAACGAAACCCGACTCCCTGAACCCGGCCATAAACATAAATTGTTACTCCACACTTAATCATAATTACCCCCTATCAACCCAATCACGTTGCGGTATCGCTCACATATATAGTTAAGCATGCGACTGTCGGTTGTGTTTTATATTTACTACAGCTAACCTGAAATAGATGAAGTCGCACTCGCAATTTTAAAGCAAAAAAAGACTTCAACCACCGGGTATGCTCTTGTAATTCACCTTACTGCCCTTATATCAATGTCAATGCAAGATCTTCTTTGGAGGTGACTATGATTATCGCCAGCAAATTCGGTATCGGCCAACAAGTACGTCACAAACTTCTGGGTTATTTAGGAGTCATCGTAGACATTGATGTGGAATATTCTCTGGAACAACCCCAAGAGGATGACATTGCATCCAATGCTACCTTGCGTTCCGCTCCTTGGTATCACGTTGTGATGGAAGATGACAACGGTCAACCCGTACATACTTATTTAGCAGAAGCACAATTAGCCTATGAAACATCTGATGAACATCCAGAGCAACCTTCTCTAGATGAGCTAGCAGAATCCATCCGCAATCAGCTATTAGCCCCAAGACTACGCAATTAATACTCCCCTTATACCCCTTAAGCAATCTAAGGCAGTTATCGTATTTTTAAACTGCCTAAGCTGCCTGTACGGCAGTGCACGACCGGTTCGGCATCACGCGGATTAATACTATTTTCTAAGCTGCCTGTACGGCAGTGCACCAATACGGCATTAACATGATTAACGCGATTATTTTCTAAGCTGCCTGTACGGCAGTGCACGGAAAGAGCTTTTATAAATAAAATGCAGAGATTTTCTAAGCTGCCTGTACGGCAGTGCACATGATGGCAGCGAATGGCATGCGCGGCAGCATTTTCTAAGCTGCCTGTACGGCAGTGCACTTTGTGTTCAAGCATTTAGCGCTAAGCATCCTTTTCTAAGCTGCCTGTACGGCAGTGCACCTGGGCGGTGGAAGATGTCTGGTCGCCAAATATTTCTAAGCTGCCTGTACGGCAGTGCACAAGGTATTGGCGGGCGCGTTGTTTTTAGTATCTTTCTAAGCTGCCTGTACGGCAGTGCACACGAGTCGATTATTATATCGAACACCGCAACTTTTCTAAGCTGCCTGTACGGCAGTGCACCTTCGGTTAATCTATCTAATTCGTCGTTAATATTTCTAAGCTGCCTGTACGGCAGTGCACCTGGAGATAGCATGGAACCGGTTTTACCAGATTTTCTAAGCTGCCTGTACGGCAGTGCACTCTCGCTGGAGTAACTAAGTTTCATTGTGCTTTTTCTAAGCTGCCTGTACGGCAGTGCACGCTGATGGTCTCGGATGTCAGGTAGTTATATTTTTCTAAGCTGCCTGTACGGCAGTGCACCTTAAGAATCCTGAAAAAGGTAAAGCCCACGATTTCTAAGCTGCCTGTACGGCAGTGCACTGTTACATATTAACCTTAAGTTGCTGACTGTTAAAGAATATAGTGATAAAAAATGAAAAAACCCTTTTTTTAGGAGATATTCTATTTTTCTTTTAAATCAATAAGTTATTTTTTGATGATAAAAAAGGGTCAAAATTGGGGTGCAGTAAAAGCGCCATATCTTATAGCAACGAAAGTGTAGATTCTGGCAAAATTCAGCAGCCATAAGAACAACTAAAATTGCCTTAATATATTGTAATAACTGTAAAAGTAGATTTCATAAGATGTCTAAAGAAACAAACTCAATATCCAATTTAAACATTATTTGAATACTTGGAACCCGGACACCGCCTCTCATCCAACGCCTTAAGTTTGTATTAGATATTGGCGCCAAGCTCCCTTCATCCATTGATTAGAAAAAAATAATTACAAGATGAAAATATTATTTCTCAAGTCCCAATCTTGAAATTTCAATTTTTGGACAGCGATCCATAACAACATCCAAGCCTGCTTCCTCTGCCAACACTTTTGCTTGCTCATTAATAACACCAAGTTGCAACCAAAGCACTTTTGCTTTGATATCTATAGCTTCTTGCGCAATGTCATATGCAGCTTCAGCATTACGGAACACATCAACCATATCAACAGGTTGTGGAATATCTGTCAGTTGTGCATACACTCGTTGCCCAAGCAGTGTTTGTCCGGCAAGCTTCGGGCTGACAGGAATCACCTGATAGCCCTGCTCCAGTAAATAAGCCATAACTCTATAACTTGGGCGAGCAGTTTTTTCACTCGCACCGACCAACGCGATAGTTTTCACTCGTCTCAGTATGTTCGCAATTTGCTGGTCACTCATTTATTACTCCTTAAAATCCGATATTTTTACTCTGTTTATTTATTACAGTGTATATGATAAACATTGTTATCAATTGAGCTCACTACGTTCGAAAACACGACAACGATTATCAAAGGTATCCTTATGGAATTAACAACCCGCACAATGGCAGCTTCTAAAAATATAGCGCTTATTGCACATGACCATTGTAAAATTTCGCTACTAACCTGGTCCAAAAAACATAAAAATTTACTCAAAAAACATCATTTATACGCCACCGGCACAACCGGTAATCTGATTCAGAATGAAACCGGATTACCCGTTACCAATATGCTTAGTGGCCCAATGGGTGGAGATCAACAAATTGGTTCTCTAATCTCAGAAGGGAAAATTGATGTATTGATATTTTTCTGGGACCCACTGAATTCCGTGCCTCATGATCCTGATGTAAAAGCACTGTTACGCCTCGCTACCGTATGGAATATCCCAGTTGCAACCAATCTGGCGTCTGCGGATTTTATTGTTAGTTCCCCTCTGTTTTCTGAATCAGTAAATATTCAAGTGCCTGATTATCAAAATTATTTGAATGAACGTTTGAAATAAATCTTTACAACATATACCTACAACTACACACTTTCTCCAAACCAGATACTTAGGAAAAAACAAGAGTGGGATTTCCAGCAAAGATATCCCATGATAGCCCTGAATATTTTAGCCAAAGCAAAACCTCAAGGTTTACGTTGAACAGGCACATTTAACCGCTCTAATTGACGCACAAACACCGATGGATTCTTCTTATCCTGCATCAACCACACCTGTTTCTTCGCCCGTGTTAATGCAACATACAAAAGGCGACGCTCCTCCGCATCCGGAAAATCTTCCGGCGGCGGCAATAAAACCCGCTCTATCACAGATTCCCTTGCTGATGCAGGAAAACCATCTTGTCCCTGATGCAAACCAAGAATAATCACATAATCCGCTTGTCGTCCTTTGGAAGCATGAACAGTCATAAACTCTATTTTCAGTTTAGGCCAACGAGTTGCTGCTTTTTTCAGTAATTCAGGTTTTAAATAGTGATAACGTGCTAGTAATAAAATCGTTTCCTGCTCGGTGACATAGCCACTCATTTTATTCAATAAAGATTCAAGCTGATCTTCTGGTAAGATAACAATTGATTTTTTATTACCCTTAATCAAACTATTTAGCGGCTTCCTTAATTGATTTGGGTTTTGCTGCACAAACGTGTTAGCAATCTCACCAATCCGATTATTAAACCGATAAGAGATATCCAATACACATTCAGCATCTTTACCAAAATAATCAGCAAATACGGTATTCAACGTCGGTTCCGCACCACTGAAACGATATATTGCTTGCCAGTCATCCCCTACAGCAAACAGGCAACCTTGGCTATTTTGCGCTCGCAATGCAGTGAGCAATTTGGCCCCTAATGGTGAAATATCCTGAAACTCATCAACCAAAATATGCTTCCACGGGCTGATAAACCGCCCTTTATCCAGAATATTCACTGCCTGATGGATTAACCCTGAGTAATCAACAGCACCTTCTGTTTTTAATGCAGATTTCCACGCCTTTAATAAAGGTGCCATCAAGCGAATACACTTTTGAAACCGATCCAGATACTCTTCCTGAGTTTGCTCTATCATCGCCTTCTGACTACCACCATGTATACGCATCAAACCTAACCAACGCTCAAGCCGGTCTGACAAACGGTTAGCAAGTTGTTCATCGTGCCAAAATTCACCTTCCGGCACTTCCCATTTCAGCTCTTCTGTCAGACATTCCCGCCAACCTTTGGCCTGTGCTTTCTTCTCACTGCATTGTTGCTGCCAGTGTTTAATCAAAAAATCTCTTCTTTTTTGCTCATCAGTTTCCAGTTCACTGATTTTTGGTACTTTATTACTTCCTTGCTGAATGATATGCAACGCCAGAGCATGAAACGTTTTTACTTTAATATCATTCACACCAAGACGAATATGAATCCGTTCATTCATCTCATTTACCGCCTGATTATCAAACACCAATAGCAATATCTGTTCGGGAATCACCTGTTGGCGAACTAATAACCAACCCGCTCTCGCAACTAACACAGATGTTTTTCCACTCCCCGCGCCAGCAAGAACCAGAACTGAATTTTCATCGTTAACAACAGCCAAACTCTGAGAAAGATTTAACGGAGATGTTTCTACCCGCTGAAAAAAGTCACGATGTTGCTCCAACATGCGTTCTGCCCATTGCAAATTCATCTTTTCAACAAGCTTTTCGCCATTCTCAAGCCAGCGCAAACACGTTTGATAACCATCCCGGCAATGATCAAATTGTTCCAGACGCTGTAACGGCAATGGTAAAGCCTGAAACGCTGCCTGAATCCGCTGTTGTAACTGGAACAAATCTGTTTTTTTAAACCAACGGTTCTGTTGGTCAATTCTGTTGATTTCACTAACCTGAGTTGCCAGTACATTAGCACTAATATCACTCATTTCCTGGCTCCATTTCTGCCATTCACCAAGCAGATAATGGTAAAAACGCTGAGTCTGCTGCCATTCAGCGCCATGAAGACGAACCGCTTGTCTATCGGGCAGTTCAAACTCTAACTCACCCCAGACAATTCCTCGTTTACACTGAATATTAATTAACTGGTTAAATGGGATCAGGTATTGATGCTTTTCACCACTGACTTCAATACCCGCATTCAGCAAACGCACCCGATTATAAGGATGCTGAGCAAGACGTTGACCAATTTGTGTTGCTTTAAGTTCCATTATCGAGCGCCATACCTAAAAAATAGTTGAATTATGTCTTATAAGAGTTTTTTATCACTAATAAACCTTTTATCATAATAGTTATTTATACCCTATGGATTTCAAGATGCATCGCGACGGCAAGGAAGCGAATCCCCGGGAGCATAGATAACTATGTGACCGGGGTGAGTGAGTGCAGCCAACAAAGAAGCAACTTGAAAGATAACGGGTATATGACGGCTATTATTACCTCAGGGGTATTTTGTGCTAACTGTTTTCTCCGGTCTGCGCCGTTTTCTTTATAACAGTCATTTTCTCTATTATAACCGTATCCTAATAGCCTTGGCTGGAACAACACTAGTGCCTTGGTTTTTGGATAAAGAGCCTAAAATAACTATCTCATTGACCTTGGGCGTTGTTGCCGCAGCACTCGCTGATCTTGATGATCGTCTGACTGGTCGTTTACGTAATCTAGTGATCACGCTGATTTCTTTCTTTATCGCTTCAGCCTCTATTGAATTACTGTTCCCTTATCCTTGGCTTTTTACCATCGGGCTAGCGTTATCCACTTGCAGTTTTATCTTACTGGGCGCCCTCGGACAGCGTTATGCCACTATTGCATTTGGGGCATTACTGATCGCAATTTATACCATGCTTGGTTCATCTATTTTCCCATTATGGTATCAACAACCCTTATTACTGCTGACAGGTGCAATCTGGTATAACCTGCTAACCTTAACGGGTCATTTACTGTTCCCTATCCGTCCGTTACAAGACAATCTGGCGCGTTGTTACCAACAACTTGCAATTTACCTTGATGCTAAAGCTAATCTGTTTGATCCCGATATAATAGAAGAAGGATACCAGCAATCCGTCATTAATGTGGCAATGGCAAACAGTGTCTTAGTTAACACACTAAATCAAGCCAAAGCCTCCCTACTGACCCGTCTGAAAGGTGATAACGGCCAACGTGGAACCCACCACACTCTGCACTATTACTTTGTTGCGCAAGATATTCACGAACGTGCAAGTTCATCTCATGTGCAATATCAAAGCCTACTTCATACTTTTCGTTACAGCGATATTCTGTTCCGCTTTCAACGTCTCCTCTCTATGCAAGCCCGTGCATGTGAACAGATTGCTCAATCAATACGTTGGCACAAACTATACCAACACAATCCGCGTATTGAACGTGCATTTAACTATTTGGAAAGTTCCCTACAACAACTCAATAAACAACAGAGACATAACCTCAAGATTACCGCCTTATATAATTTGCTGAAAAACCTGCGTGCGATTGATGCGCAATTAACAAGCATGAATTCTGGACGAGACAATATTTCCAAAGACAAAAAAGATGAAATTCAACTATCTGACGAAACGTTGACTGGCTGGCGAGATATCTGTCTAAGGCTCAACCGTCACCTAACCCCACAATCGGCCCTGTTCCGCCATGCAATCCGGATGTCTGTTCTGCTATGTAGTGGCTATACCATGATCCAGTTGTTGAATTTACAACATGGATATTGGATTTTACTAACCAGTCTGTTTGTTTGCCAACCTAACTACAGCGCTACCCGCCGCCGTTTGACACTGAGAATAATAGGAACCGTTGCCGGCGTATTGATCGGCTTGCCAATCCTTTACTTTGTGCCATCTATTGAGGGGCAACTGGTGCTAATTGTTATTTCTGGCGTATTGTTCTTCGTCTTCCGTAATACCCAGTATGCACATGCAACCCTGTTTATCACATTATTGGTATTATTATGCTTCAATTTGCTAGGTGAAGGCTTTGAAGTCGCGTTACCAAGAATTATTGATACATTAATTGGTTGTGGTAGCGCCTGGTTAGCCGTAAATTTCATTTGGCCAGATTGGAAATTTCGCCAGTTATCACAAGTGATAAACCGGACGATGAACACCAATTGTCGCTACCTTGATGCCATTTTAGTTCAATATCATCAGGGAAAAAATAATGGGTTGAACTATCGAATTGCCCGTCGCGATGCCCATAATAGTGACGCAGAACTAGTATCCGTTATTTCAAACATGTCTGCCGAGCCGAAAAGTGACCAGACTTCTCAAGAAAAAGCATTCCGGCTACTGTGCCTAAATCACACCATGCTAAGTTACATCTCTGCGTTGGGAGCACATCGAGATAAATTGGATAATGAAGTTATCCTGGATATTCTTAATGATGCTATTTGTTATGTCGATACAGCATTAAAACCGGCATTAATAGATGATGATAGAATTAAGCAAATACCTGCCAACATAGCAAAAAGAATCGAGCAAGCTCCGGTAGAAAGAAATAGTAAAGAGCAACTGGTATTGCAACAAACCCGTTTATTAATAGAATTACTACCTGAAATCGTTAATATCATTAAACAAATTAATCAATTATAACCAGATTGATATACTGGGGCAGTTGACTGCCCCTTTTATTAGCTATTCACGATAAAGATCTAACAAGCCAGCTCCTTGTGCCAGCGTAATAAATCATTACGGATCTGTACCGGTAAAACGGCTGAATGACATCCTTCAATTGCACCAGCCAAAGCAAGTAATAAACTAACATTAAATTTTCTTTTATATTGATGAAGTTTTAAATAACTGGCTTTAGCGCCTAACAACCGCAAATCTTCAACTTTACATATTCCAACTTTCCATAACTGACGTTCCAAAGACATTCCAAGATTAGGCAAATCCTTCAAGCGCTCTGGCATTTTCTTTTTACCCGCCATTTCAATAAATGAGTAATGATAAGCCAAATGCGCATATTGAGATAACAACTCTTGATCTTGCCAAAGTGATTCAATAACTTGGTAATAACGCAAAGTTACAGGCACTCCCTTTTTCGAGTAAATATAGTTTTTCATTCCTCTGGCTTTAAATAGTACCTCAGCATGCCCATTTCCTCGTAAATATAATTCTCCATCAGCAATAATAGCGAACATAATCCCATCAGCTAACAGACTGTAACCACCAAACTGTGGCTTCCTTGTCAATGTCCCAAACGAAGAAAAACCATTTTTGAGTTGAGTAAAACGTACCTCAGACAAAAACATACAGATCACTCCATGAGTTTTGTGCAAATAAATCTCTTATCCATAGATTTGCCCCAATTATTAGCAAAATAAATAACAGGAACAAGCAATTAAAAACATACGCAATCCAATTTTCTCTGCCAATGGTTAAATGAGTTTACAGCCATTTACAGTCAATATTTGCGAAGCTCTTTGAAAAAATAGACTTGATCTTAGCCTGACATGAAGATACTGTATATTAATACAGTTAATCGTAACGAGGTTCATTATGGGCATCCAATCATCCTGGGTTTACCCTTCTAAACATCAGTCAGCCAAAAAGCAGTTATCACTCTCTTCACCTACACAAGATAATTCAGCCAGAAGAGAAGGGGTAGTGAAAGAGGCTAAAGAAGGTATAGCGGAAGGTATATACCCTATGGATTTCAAGACGCATCGCGACGGCAAGGGAACGAATCCCCGGGAGCATAGATAACGATGTGACCGGGGTGAGTGAGTGCAGCCAACAAAGAGGCAATTTGAAAGATGACGGGTATAGTGAGTGAATTGATTTATAGTGATAACCAATATAGTGATAACCAATATAGCGATAACCAAGCTGTCATTAATCGTATATTGCTACCTTTGTTACGCCAATCAGGAAATGAAGCCCGCTGGTTGCTATGGGTTAGTCCACATAAGAAACTGAGCCGCCAATGGTTAATTAACTCCGGATTACCTTTAGATAAGATTGTCCAATTAAATCGCATCAGCTCCATTACAACGGTAGAAGCAATGGCAAGAGCATTGGCGAGTGGTAATTACAGCGTGGTACTTGGCTGGTTACCAAAGTTATCAGAAAGAGATACCGTAAAATTACAGGCTGCGGCACAAAAAGGTCATGCACTGGGCTTTATTATGCGCCCACAAGATGCAAATAAAGAAACCAACTGTGCTGAATCGCGAGCAGATTTACTAAAAATCCATTCCATTTACTATCATTGACTAAAACTAGGAATTATCGCAATATTTATAACACAAAATAACCAATTCAGACCGAAAATCACTAATCACAATTAAAATCAATTAATTAAGGTAAGATTAGTTGTAAAGAATAGTAAATTTTTAAAAAAAACCATACATTATCTTTTAAATTTTTTACTCTATTAATCAAGGGGCACTTGTAACTTTTTAACTTCGTTGTAGACTTTACACCATTAAAGGTTACTGCACTTATGTACCCTTGTATTGTTTGGTCCACTCGTTTTATGAAAGTGCAGTATTCCTAACTGAGTTTTTAATCAATATGGCTCAACAGCCTATCTTAGTAGATATTAAAAGATGCTAAATTAGTGCAGGTCATTCTTATGGGTGAATAGTGAACATGGAAGCGCGCAAAATTCAAAGCGTACACACAATAATGGTACCGGAGAATTTGAGCACAATTCAGTGCTCGCTTTTATTACAAAGAATGGCAAATGAAAGCCTAATGGGATAGGCAGTCAGTAAAAAGGCTCCCAAAGCCAATTGCCTATTGGGTGATGATAATAACGAGGCGTTAAAATGAAAAAGACAGCTATCGCGATAGCAGTGGCAGTGGCCGCTTTCACAACTGCAACGCAAGCAGCTCCAAAAGACAACACTTGGTATACCGGTGGTAAGTTGGGTTGGTCCCAATACCATGACGTAAACTTCTACGGCAACGGTTATACCAGTGCAATCGGTAATGGCCCTACTCACAAAAACCAATTGGGTGCGGGTGCTTTTTTAGGTTATCAAGCCAATCCATACCTAGGTTTTGAAATAGGTTATGACTGGTTAGGTCGCATGTCTTACAAAGGCAGCGTCAATAATGGTGCCTTCAAAGCCCACGGTTTCCAATTGGCAACCAAACTGAGCTATCCAATTATGGATGACTTGGATGTCTATACTCGCCTAGGTGGTATGGTTTGGCGGGCAGATTCCAAAGCAAATTACGGCGCAACCAATACTCATCTGAAAAATCATGACACCGGTGTTTCTCCACTGGCAGCCATCGGTGTTGAGTATGCGATAACTAAAGACTGGGCTACTCGTCTGGACTACCAGTGGGTTAACAATGTCGGTGATGCAAGTTCAGTAGGCGCACGTCCTGATAACGGTCTGTTAAGCGTAGGTGTTTCTTACCGTTTCGGCCAAGATGAAGCAGCAGCGCCAGTTGTTGCTCCGGCTCCGGTTGTTGCTCCAACTCCAGCGCCAGCACCCGTTGTTGAAAATAAACGTTTTACCCTGCGTTCTGACGTGTTGTTCGAATTTGCAAGTTCTGAGCTGAAAGCCGAAGGTAAGCGTACTTTGGATAAACTCTATACTGAGTTAGCAAACATCGACCCAAATCAGGGCAAAGTACTGGTTTTAGGCTACACTGACCGTATCGGTAAAGACGCTTACAATCAGGAACTATCTCAAAAACGCGCGCAAAGCGTAGTTGATCATCTGATATCTAAAGGTATCCCTGCCGGCAGCATCAACGCAGAAGGCCACGGTAAAGCAAATCCTGTCACCGGTTCTACCTGTGATAAGGTTCGCAAACCTAACCTAATCAACTGCCTGGCGCCAGATCGTCGCGTAGAGATCGAGATTCAGGGCATTAAAGAAGTTGTTACTCAAGCACAATCTGCTCAATAATAGCCTTTCTTGGTTATAATTAATCATCGAAAGCGCAGAAAGCCCCATTGTCAGATGGGGTTTTCTTTTACCAATAGTGGAATTTTATATACCCTATGGATTTCAAGATGCATCGCGACGGCAAGGGAGCGAATCCCCGGGAGCATAGATAACTATGTGACCGGGTGAGCGGATGCAGCCAACAAAGAGGCAACTTGAAAGATGACGGGTATATCAAACTGATTAAGGCGCTTGTTGCGATACCAACCTATAAACAACTGAAATTACTCTTTCTTACCCAGAATAGCTTCCAAGTCATGTTTCAAGCTGGACATTTGATTAGCATATTTTTCTTTCCGTTCAGCATCTTCAATTAACTGGATGATAGTTTCGGACAGCGTATTGCCCCGCCGCTGAGAAAGTGCAGATAAGCGCTGCCATACGGGAAAGTCTAAATCGATGGATTTCTTACGAGTATGCTGATGTTCTGCATTAAAATGCCGTTTACGCCGAGCGCGGATAGTTTGTTTCATCCGGTTGAATAAATCAGGATTCATATGCTGCTCAATCCATTTCAGTACTCTTACCGGTTCACTTTCAAGTTCAATGAGTTTACCAACTGCTGCATGAGCGGCACTGTTTTCAATATATTTAGTAATCGGCTCGCCTTCTTGATGTTTTTTCATCAGATAAGCCCACTTCCAGCCACATTCCAAATTTTCCAGTTGTTGATATTTCATCTTACTTTCTCAGTGACAGCGTAACTAAAAATAAGCATAACAACTATTTCAGTAAATTGCTTATAGCCAAACAGATTAATATCTGCTTTTTGATCAAATTATGTTTTACATAAAGTGTCTACAATAGCAAACATTCAACCATGTTGGTTTATATCTTAATCTTGTATAATCGACACTTTCCTACTTTACAATATATAGCGATCATTTTGACCACTAACAAACTAGACTGGCAGGCATTACTGCCGAATTGCGCTCCTTATGATGCGCTTTTTCATTCTGCTTCCCAACAGGCTCCTGCCAGTATGGAAGCCGTTCAATCACGGCTACATAGTGGTTTGCAGCTTTTTTGCCGGATGGATTCCCGCCAGCCTTTTATGCTACTGAAAGCTGAAGAATGTGATACTTATTTGTCAGCGTTAGCTGAATCTATCCATCCATTGCTCACGAAAGAACTTCCCCAAATTGGTGGCAATTATCACATTCAGCAACAGAAAATTAGCTGGCAACCATCAACAGAAGGCCATTTCACACCTGAATTACGCGTCGCTTATCGTGAATGGATAGAAGCAGAACAATTATTTGGCAGCTTCCATTCTCACAACGGAGAAATTCACTTACAACCCGGTCTGATTCATCAGGTAAATGGTGGTGTACTTATTCTGTCGTTACGTACCCTACTTTCTCAGCCATTAATGTGGGTTCGCCTGAAACAGATGATTATTCAACAACGCTTTGAGTGGTTATCTCCAGATGGCAATAAGCCGTTACCATTACCTATCCCCTCTATGCCGTTAAAGCTACGTCTGATCTTGGTTGGAGATCATCTAAGCCTTGACGAATTCCAGGCTACAGAACCTGAATTAGCAAAAAGCGCGCTATATGGTGAATTTGAGCTGGATATGCCATTTCATAATGAGCAAGATTTAAGTCTGTGGTGCAATTATATCAATGGACTCATTCAGCAATGGCAATTACCGCCATTGAATCATAATGCCTGGCCTGAACTTGTACAACAAGCAATCCGCCACGTAGAAGATCAACACCGCCTGCCTTTGGATATTCTCTGGCTACAACGACAACTGACTACTGCGGCACTCTATCAGCAAAAAAATCAGATTACAGCTCAATCAATTAAACAAGCAGAGGAAAATCGCCGCTGGCGTTACAACTATCTGCCCGAACGTGGTTTAGATGAAATTCATCAAGGCCAGATTCTTATCCGTACCCAAGGAATGGTCATTGGCCAAATTAACGGATTATCTGTGCTGGAGTATCCCGGCCATCCTGATCCAGTGGGAGAACCATCCCGTATCACTTGCGTGGCTCATATAGGAGACGGGGAATTTATTGACGTTGAACGAAAAGTTGAGTTAGGTGGCAATATCCATGCGAAAGGCATGATGATTATGCAGGCGTTTTTGATTTCCGAGCTAAAATTGGATCAACCACAACCTTTCTCAGCATCCATTGTGTTTGAACAGTCCTATGGTGAAGTTGACGGCGACAGCGCCTCTCTTGCCGAATTATGCGCACTGATAAGCTCTCTTTCTCTGCAACCTATTGATCAACAACTGGCTGTCACAGGTGCGGTAGATCAATTCGGTTATGTTCAACCAATCGGTGGTATTAACGAAAAAATCGAAGGTTTCTTTGAAGTATGCCGCCTCAGAGGGCTCACTGGTCAACAGGGAGTTATCCTACCAGCAGCAAACGTTCATCATTTATGTCTTAATCAAACCGTTGTAGATGCGGTAAAAGCGCAAAAATTTCATTTATGGTCAGTAAAACATGTTTCTGAAGCGCTGCCTTTATTAACAGGTATCCCTTATTATGATCAACAAGAAACACACTTGTTAGCTATGATACAAGAACGTATAACACAAGCGAATAATCAAGAACGGCCCAAATTCCCGTGGTTTCTTCGCTGGCTGGGTTAATTCAGGATGTCTGATCGGAGTTGTTCAGCGTACAAGTGCACTCTATTATTTACCCTACATTAAATATAAGGCTATCTGATAATTATGGTTGATAAACGTAAATCCTACACAAAAGAAGATCTCATCGCATCTGGACGTAGTGAGTTATTTGGCGAAAATGGACCTCCATTACCATCTGGTAATATGCTAATGATGGATCGCATCATTGAAATGACAGAAAACGGTGGTGCCTACGATAAAGGCTATGTAGAAGCTGAGCTGGATATTACCCCTGATTTATGGTTTTTCGACTGCCATTTTATTGGTGACCCGGTAATGCCCGGCTGCCTTGGTCTTGATGCCATGTGGCAATTAGTTGGGTTCTTCCTTGGCTGGTTAGGCGGTGAAGGCAAAGGCCGTGCCCTTGGCGTTGGCGAAGTTAAGTTCACTGGCCAGGTATTACCAACAGCGAAAAAAGTTACTTACCGTATCAACTTTAAACGCGTTATTAACCGTAAATTGATTATGGGGCTGGCTGACGGTGAAGTGTTAGTAGATGGTAAAATCATCTATACAGCAACGGATTTGAAAGTGGGCTTGTTTAAAGATACCAGCGCTTTCTAATCAATAAGCAGTAACATATCGAAAAGGAAGGTGACTAGCTAATTGCTTTTCACCTTTTTCTCTAAAAGCGCACCACCAAGCAAACAGCATACTATTTGAAAAAAATATTTTCTTGAAAAAAATATTTGATATTGTTTTTGTCCTTCAATGACAATTTCGGTTATATCTTAGAGTATGAGATTCAAAATCAAACTCTAACCTACCTCGACTAAGAATAACATAAAACCACATCTGAATGGCTTGCAATATAAGCATTTAATTTATTGCTGGCTAATTAGCATGCAATTGACAAATTGTGCTATGCTCAAATTAACCTGACATATCAAATAAGCTCATAAAAGCATACTGATATCAGGTTTAACATTAATAAAGCTTAATATTTTTGATTATTATTGATAAACACAACCAAGGGTAATTTATATGAACATCAGAAAAATACTGCTCATAATCGTAGCATTAACTGTTACACCAACTGCCATAGCGCTAAATAAGATTGAAGGTACCATTGAGATGCTACAAGCATCTAACACTAATGGCGATTGCCTTGGAAAAATAGTCACTCCTACTCGCGCCCAAGGATTTCGGTGGGTATGTACTTATAGTGCCGGGTCGATACTTTTATCAATGCTTCAAACCGCCTATTCAAGTCATGAAAATGTAGCCATAGCAGTCCAGGGGGATGCAGAATATAGCCCTCTCTATAAGGTTCAATTACGTCACAAATGTTTATCAAACCCTGCTTACTGCCATTATCCTTCGCATTAGTAGATAAATTACTTGATGGCCGCAATATCAGCCATTCAGCCATATTGGAGGTTAAATAGGGTGTATGAGCTGGCGGCCATGAATTCTATCTCATCAAATTTCGCAAACGAAATCCCAAAAAGAACAATACAAAAAATAGGAAACCAACACATCATCCACATTAATTGCTATACGTACCCTGTTACAAATCCACCAGCAGGATTCAATCTGACAGATATCTGTATAAGCAATCAGTCACTGTCAGATTAAATTTGGGATATACACGTTGATTGAGAAATGGAGGTTTTTTCTCACCTAACCTAATACCATCAGTTTGGCAGACTAAGCCATCATCGCCCTATCTTCCATAGCCTGACGCCACCCTCCTAACCAATGAGAACGGGCATCTAATGAATAATAGGGACAATGCTCCCTTGGACGCCCCAAAATACCTGCATGGTACCCTCTCGATAATGCTCGTGCTAAACGATCTCGTTTCTGTCTCTTCATGCTTTTATTTACCTCATAAGCTAGATCAGTAGAAAGAAAACAGTGGTCATCATTTATTCAACCACAATTTAGAAATACCCCTATAAATTTTGAAAATCAAGTCAAGAAATTCATATTAATGTAATATTTGTTATATCAATACAAAAAAATGAATAAGGTATTAATAATAAAGAGAAATTTTTATCCTACCGATAATACCGATTTTCTCCGAGCGCAAAGGTTTTACACTCGGAGAATGGCAGAGAGGTTACGATTGGGAAATTAATTGACTGGCAATAGCTTGCGACAAGTGACTCCATCCTGTTGCCAATGTGCGAACTAAATCATCATAACCATCTTCTTCCTGTTTTAGTTCTATGTTAAAGGGCTGTTTAACGACCCGACCCTCACTTCCCTGACAAGTTAACGTCCAGTAGCCCTGTAAAATCACCCTACCATCATAACGACCATGAAAACTGGTTACTGTTACATCCAAAATATCTGGTTTATTGACCAATGGTTGAGCGGAAACTAAACGCTGAGGCAGCGCCATCGTTAACTCAGTTACCAACACTTGCTGTAACTGCTGCTCAAGTGGGCTTGCCCACAAGTGATTCGCCGCACTGACATAACTGACATCACTACTTTGATACACCACACCGGAGGACGATAGATAATCGGACAACATAACCCGTTGCACCCATAATTGGCGATCATGCTGCACAGTAGCACTCTTTTGTGATGCTATTGTGACTACCGGCAATTGATAATAAGTTTTTTCTGGTTGACTGCTACAAGCAGAAATAAAAATCACTAAAATTAATGCCAGTCTTTTCATCATTTTTTAGCCTTTTTCGGTTCTGGATCTTCAATTGGCTTAGCTTCAAAAACTAATGCATTGCTCTTATTATTCAACGTCCTCAGAACAGGTCGCAGTTCACTCAACACTTGATCTAATCGCTGCATATTATCCAACATCTTGTTATAAGCCGGTGAGCCAGGCTGGAAACCTTGCATACTGCGGTTAAACTCCTGCAATGTTTTCTGTATATCTTTTGGCAGATCTTTGGTTTCAGGATTTGCCAACACCTTATTCAATTCATCGAGGGTCCGCTGTGCTTTTCTTATCGCTTTCTGACTCTCTTCCAAAGTGCGAATAGCCTGATTAAACATTGGCTCAACCGGCATATTATTAATTTTATCTAACGCTGCAATAACCTTATGTTGAATTTGAGCAAGGCCGCCACTGATTGTTGGCAGTAACGGATAGCCTGCAATTTCATATGGGCCAGCCCACCCTTTTTCATTCGGATAAAAATCCAAATCAATAAATAGCGCCCCCGTCAGCAAATTACCTGATTTGAGAGATGCTCGCAGACCATGTTTAGTTATGCTATTCAGCTCTTTCTCAACATCAAACCCTTCCCCTAACTCCTTCTCAAAGCGCTCCGGCTCAATAGAGATAAGTACTGGAATACGAAAATCGTTATCCAACCGCTGTCTCATTCCCTCGGAATAGAACGGTACTTTCGCCACAGTTCCCATACGGATACCGCGGAACTCCACCGGCGCACCCGGCTGTAATCCTCGGACGGAATCAGAGAAGAGCAACAGATAATCTTTATGCTTGGTATATAAAGAATCTTGAATGCTTCTTTGGTTATCAAAAAGTTTGTAAGTGGCTTTTTCTTTAATTGACTCACCCAATTCCCAACCCTTAGGTACATCAAAGCTGACGCCACCACCAAATAGCGTTGATAACGAAGCCATTTCAACACGTACTCCTTGAGAAGACATATCAAGGGTAATACCACTCTCTTTCCAAAAGCGGACATTGGTTGTCAACAAACCATCATAAGGCGCATTAATAAATAGCTGATATCTCATCAGATGAGATTTCGGTTCAAACTCGCTGGTTTCAACAGAACCAACCCGATAACCACGAAATAACACCGGATCGCCCGGATTGAGCTGACCCGCTTTATCACTGACCAAGATGACACGGAGACCTTTCGCATCAGGTGAAGCCAATGGTGGCGAATCCAACAAATTAAATTTGTCTTCTTCATCACCGTTCGTTCCCGGTTGAAGTTCAATAAAAGCCCCGGACAAAAGAGTACCAAGGCCAGATATTCCATCACGACCAATCTGCGGTTTCACTACCCAAAAAGCGCTATCACTGCGTAATAAGTTTTCCATGCCATCATTTAGCCGGGCCTTGATAATAACTTGACTAAGATTATCACTCAGCATGACCCTCTCAACTACGCCGACATCCACACTACGGCTTTTAATTTTAGTTTTTCCGGCTTCAATGCCCTCCGCGTTGGAGGTAATCAACGTTACTTCCGGCCCTTGGTGGTTAAAATGATAAAACAATATCCAGGCACCAATAAGTACGGTGACAATCGGCACAATCCAGACTGGCGACCAACTTTTAATTTTATCGATTTTAGCCTGACTCTGGTCTTCAACTTTATCCGTCACCTTGACACTCCTTCATTGCCTTATAACGAATGTTTAATGTTGGTTCTATCCCAAATTAAACGCGGATCAAATGTCATTGCCGCGAACATGGTCAGGATCACAACTAAAGCAAAAATAACTGCCCCCATAGCAGGGTAGACACTCATCAATTTCCCCATACGCACCAGTGATGACAATATTGCGATAACAAATACATCAATCATTGACCAACGGCCAACAAATTCGACAACTTCATAAATAAAATGCATGCGGGCGGAATCCCGTTTACCGTGACCTTTGGCATCCCAACATAACCAACCAATTGCCAACATTTTCAGTGAGGGCACCATAATACTGGCAATAAAAATGACTAAAGCGACCGGATATGAACCGACACTCCACAGTAGTATCACTCCCGCCATGATAGTGGAATCACTCTGACTACCTAACGATTCCGTTACCATCATTGGCATGACATTAGCAGGAATATAAAGCATTAAGGCCGTCGCTATCAGCGCCATTGTCCATTGCAGACTGTTACGACGGCGAGCATGTCCACGAGTATGACAACGTGAACAGACTAATTGGTCTACCGGTAAGATAGCTGTACAACACTGACATAATCGAACCCCCTGCACTAACCCCGATCTTCCTGCCTGTAACGGTATATTCACCTGAGGTGCGAGCGCTATCTGATTCCATAACCAGTGGCGATCCAAACATTGAAATGCTCTCACCTGGAGAAGGCAGAACAGACAATATGGCAAAAAGCTTAGACCTAACCCAATATCACCATAAGCCATTAACTTAACAAAGCTGACCAATACCCCTGCCAGAAAGATTTCAACCATACACCAGCTTTTCATCTGAAATAAAACCCTGGCTAACCAGGCTTTTACCTTCTGAGAAATAACAACACCTTGGCACAATAGAATAATCGCTACCATACAAAACGCAGGTACCAGTTGAACACAGAGCAAAAAGAATGTTCCCACACTGACGTAATTTTCATTAAACATCACCTGAGGGATTTGAGATAAGGTAATTTCACTGCCAATTCCCGCTACGCTCATGCTGACAAATGGAAACAGGCAAGCCATTAACAGCATAAATAATGCACTGACTGCATAACCTGTTGGCTGATGTTTAGGTTCTTTCCACCATGTGACTAATGTCGTCTTACAACGAGGACAAACTGCCTTCGTTCCCTGAACCCATTCTGGCAATGTCACCAGTAAATCACATTGAGGACACAATACCATTTCATGATGATGGTTACTGGAACACAAGGTTTTTCTCCTGCAAGGAAATTGGCAATATTCACAGAATCATACTCAGAAGAATTTCGCCATATGATTCTGCTCATTATGTTAACTATTGGCTGTTTTTCAATGTTTCCAGTTCCTGCCAGCGATCAAAAGCAGCTTCTAATGCTTGCTCTTTTTCGGACAGCTCAGTCAATATTTTTTGGGTTGCTACATGAGGTTGATTAAAAAATTCAGGATCACTCACTTGAGATTGTAACTGCTCAAGCTCTTCTTCCAGTTTCTCCAGCAATGATGGCAATTGCTCTAATTCTCGCAATAAATGGTAACTCATTTTGTTACGAGAATTTTTCGGCGACTCCTTAACCTTTTCTACTTTAACTTCCGTTTGCGGTTTTTTCTCATTCTGCTGGCGCAACAATACAGTTTGTTCGCGCTGTTGCTGAGCATCATAATAACCACCAACATAATTATTGATCACACCATTACCTTCGAAAATCCAACATTCGGTCACGGAGTTATCAACAAATTGACGATCATGACTGACCAACAATACAGTACCTGTATAATTGTCTACCAGCTCCTCCAGCAACTCTAATGTTTCCACATCCAGATCGTTGGTTGGCTCATCAAGTACCAATAGATTACTGGGTTTCAGGAACAGACGCGCCAGTAACAACCGGTTCCTTTCACCACCAGAAAGCGCTTTAACCGGTGTCATTGCCCGTTTGGGATGAAACAGAAAATCCTGTAAATAACCCAGAACATGACGAGGACGACCATTCACCATCACTTCCTGCTTACCTTCAGCCAAGTTATCCATTACGGTTCTTTCCGGATCAAGCGCTATCCGATGCTGATCAAAATAAGCAATTTCTAGTTTAGTACCACAATGAACACGGCCACTATCCGATTGCAGCTCGCCTAACATCAGTTTCAGTAAAGTTGTTTTGCCACAACCATTTGGTCCCACCAGTGCAATTTTATCCCCACGCTGAATTTGCGCACTGAAATTATTGACCAGTTTCCTTTCGCCAATTTGATAGTTAACATTTTCCAGCTCAAAGATAATTTTGCCGGAACGACTCGCTTCTTCCATCTGTATTTTAGCCGTTCCCATTACTTCACGGCGTTGTGAACGCTCAATGCGTAATGCTTTCAATGCTCTGACGCGCCCTTCATTACGAGTACGACGCGCTTTAATTCCCTGACGAATCCACACTTCTTCTTGAGCCAACTTACGATCAAATTCAGCATTTTGCATCTCTTCCACACGCAATGCTTCTTCTTTGCCTTCAAGAAACTTATCGTAATTACCTGGCCACGACACTAACTTACCGCGATCTAAATCGACAATACGGGTTGCCATATTGCGAATAAATGAACGGTCATGGGAAATGAAAACAAGGCTACCCTGAAAATCTTTCAGGAAGTTCTCTAGCCATTCAATCGTATCAATATCCAAGTGGTTAGTTGGTTCATCAAGAAGCAAGACTTTTGGTGAACTGACCAACGCCCTTCCCAATGCCGCCTTACGCAACCAACCACCTGAAAGAGAAGAGAGCTTCGCTTCCGCAGGTAAAGAGAGCTGTTTCAATACGTCATTAATCCGGCTGTCCAGTGACCATAGCCCGCGGATATCCAGCACCTCCTGCAATTCTGCCAAGCGGTTGAGGTTCTTCTCATTCGGTTCTTGCTCCACCAGACGGGAAACCTGATGAAAAGATTTAATATATTCGGCCTGTTCCTGAACACCTTCGGCAACAAAATCAAAAACCGTCCCTTCCACATCACGGGGAGGGTCCTGTTGTAAACGGGAAACAATCAGATCCTGCTCGTAAATAACCTGACCATCATCCAACGGCTGCTCTTTCGCTAATACCCGTAACAAGGTCGACTTTCCAGCACCATTACGACCAACCAGACAAACTCTTTCATTTTCTTCTATATGCAATTCTGCATTATCAAGTAATGGCGCATCACTGAACGACAACCACGCACCAGATAAATTAATCAACGACATAGTAATTATTTTTCCTCACCAGCATGACGTAATAGCCAGCAGTTGTGAATCTGACGGTTACGGGCAAAATCCTGCGACTGGGTTTTATTGGTGATCTCTTCCGCCACCAAGCCAACTTTTTCCAGCTCAGCAAAATCCATTTTAAAACCTCGTTTATTATTAGAGAACATCAGCGTTCCCCCGCGACGCAACAAGCGCTTAAGCTGTTTCATCAATATGATATGGTCGCGTTGTACATCAAATGCATCTTCCATTCGTTTAGAATTGGAGAAAGTCGGCGGATCAATAAAAATCAAATCAAACTGTTCACTGGACCGAGCCAACCACGCGAGACAATCTGCCTGAATCAACCGATGCTGACGCCCTGTTAATCCATTAGCCTGTAAGTTCCGCTCAGCCCATTCAAGATAAGTGCGAGACATATCAACCGTTGTTGTTGAACGCGCGCCTCCTAATCCAGCATGTACTGTCGCTGATCCGGTATAAGCAAACAGGTTCAGAAAATCTTTTCCTTCACTCATTTCACCTAGCATTTTCCGGGCAATACGATGATCAAGGAACAAGCCTGTGTCCAAATAGTCTGTTAAATTAACCCAAAATTTGGCGTCATACTCATTTACCAGAAAGAATTCCCGTTTTTCTGCCATTCTTTCATACTGGCTTTTACCTTTCTGACGCTGACGAGTTTTAAGTATTAATTGATTTGATGAAAGCCCAAGAACTTGCATCGTCGCGCTAATAACATCGAATAAACGCTGACGCGCTTTATTAGCATCAACACTTTTCGGCGGAGCATACTCCTGAATCACCACTTTATCTGCGTAACGGTCAACAGCCACATTGTATTCTGGCAAATCAGCATCATACAGACGATAACAATTAATCCCTTGCTGTTTCGCCCAGTTGGTTAATTTCTTTTCATTTTTGCGCAGACGGTTGGCATAATCCTCCGCCACACTCCCCCCTGATGAGAGTGGTTTATCTGACAACTGATAATTTTTCTGTACGCAATCCAGCGGACCATTTTTAGCTTTAAACTCACGTTCAGCCCGTAATTGCAAGCAACTCAGCAACTCAGGCGACGCACTGAATAGAGACAGACGCCAGCCAGGGAAACGGCTTTTCATTATCCGCCCAAACAAACTGTGCAGCGCAACCAATGCAGGTTCACTTTCCAAGCGCTCACCATAAGGCGGATTACTTAATACTGTTCCGACAGGGCCTTCTGATAACGGATTTTCCAGACGGCTGGCATCGCCTTGCTGGAAAGTTATCAACTGTGCAATCCCTGCTCTACGAGCATTTGACCGAGCCATATCCAGCACTCGGCGATCAATATCAGAACCCACAAAACGGGAAGTTGTCTCCTGAAGACCTTTGCGAAAGCGGATCTGCGCTTCTGTGGTTACCTCGCGCCAAATTGCTTCATCATGTTTCAACCAGGCAGTAAAGCCCCAATGGTTACGATGTAAACCTGGCGCACGATCAGCCGCCATCATTGCGGCTTCGATCAATAATGTGCCGGAACCACACATAGGATCGACCATCGGAGTGCCAATCTGCCAGCCTGAACGTAGAATAATCGCAGCCGCCAGATTTTCTTTCAGCGGAGCCTGACCAGCAAGATCGCGATAACCTCGGATATGCAAACCATCACCACTCAAATCCAATGCGACACTGGCTTTCTCTTTATTCAAAAAAACATTAATGCGAACATCCGGTTGTTGCTTTGCCACATTGGGACGCTGATCCAACTTACGAATAAAGCTATCGACAATGGCGTCTTTAACCTTGAGCGCACCATATTGAGTATTCCGTATCTCTTCATTTGTGCCGCTGAAATGCACAGAAAAAGTACTGTCTACAGAGAAAATCTGGCTCCAATCAATAGATTGAACCCCAAGATAGAGATCTAAATCGCTATAAACATTAAATTCGTTTAGCGGTAGCAAAATACGTGATGCCAGCCTGCTCCACACCAGACTTTTATACATCACTCTGTCATCACCTTGAAAATGAACTCCGCCTTGCACAATTTTACATGATTGCGCCCCCAGCATTTCCAGTTCGTTCTTCAATAATTCTTCTAATCCACGCGCCGTGCTGGCAAACAGAGAGTTCATGTTACATATCACCAAAAAGAAAATTGTCACGCATTATAGCTAATCCAGGTGACATGTCATAAAGTTGCGCGTGTAAAAAATGTTTCATGGAGATTAACGGATGATCACTCTGTCTCGCCTGTATACCCACCCGGTAAAGTCTATGCGTGGTTTGCAACTTTCCCACGCATTAGTCAGTGAAAGCGGCCTTATATTTGATCGCAACTTTATGATCACAACAACAGACGGGACTTTTATTACTGCCCGTAAATATCCTCAGATGTTGTTATTTACTCCAGCTATGTTAAATAACGGTATTTATCTACGCGCGCCCAACGGACAAAATGCCACGGTACTTTACAGTGATTTCCTACCTGAACAACAGCCTACGGAAGTATGGGGCAACCATTTTACGGCCCTAATTGCACCAGAAACAATTAATCAATGGCTAAGCGGTTTCTTTGATATTCCCGTGCAATTGCGCTGGTTAAGCCATGAATTAAGCCGTAGGGTAAAAAAACACCCTGACATTCCATTATCATTTGCGGATGGTTATCCATTTCTATTAATTAATGAAGCCTCATTTCATTTATTACAACAACGTTGCCCGGCCAGTATTAAATTAGAGCAATTTCGTCCAAATATCGTTATTACCGGTGCAGAAGCATTTGCAGAAGACAATTGGCAATCAATTCAGATTGGCGATGTTATTTTTGATTTACCTAAACCGTGTAGCCGCTGTATTCTGACCACGGTCAGCATTGATAAAGGCGTTAAAAATCCCAACGGAGAGCCATTAGCGACATTGCAATCATTCCGAACAGCAGAAAATGGCGATGTCGATTTTGGTCAGAATCTCATTGCCCGCTCAAGTGGTATTATTAGAATCGGAGATAATGTCACTATATTAGCTAAAAAAGATCCACGTAAATATGGCAGTGGCGAAAAAGCTGAAGATATTGATTTACCAGAAATAAATGAGCAATCTGTCACTATTGAATATAACGGGAAAACCTTTACAGGTAATAATCAACAAATCATTTTAGAACAATTGGAACAACAAGGAATTAAAGTACCTTATTCATGTCGGGCAGGAATATGTGGCTGTTGTAAGATTTCTTTAATTAAAGGAGAGGTTTCTCCTTTAAAAGCCACAGCGATTAAAAACGATGGCCATATTCTAGCTTGCTGTTGTATTCCAAAAAGTAATCTTATTCTTAATAATAGCGAAGAATAGATCTTTAAATTAGAATCAAACTACCGTGCCATAAATTGGCACGTTGGTTTATCGGGAATCACATCAATTCTGCTATAGCTCTTAGTAATCCTACGCTAACGATATGACTGCATTGAGGAATTTATCTCATTTGACGGGATCTTCATTACTAATAACCAATGGCGGTTACAGAACAGTTAATTATGTCCTGAACCACGGATTCCTCTCAGATTCAGGAGAAGGAAGGCAGGAAATCACCTTCCGCATAGGATGGACTGGATGCAGTATTCACATCAATACGGAACACCCTGTAGCCTAAAATGCCTAAAATGGAAGAAACCAATTAACCATGTTTCATAATTTCATCAAAAAATCAATTCCGTTGATTATTTCAATAATGAATTAATTATTACCATAATGAATTTACGATTACTGTCATAAAATGATTACACTCTAATAATCAAGAGCTAAAACAGCTCAACCAAAATACAAAAGGAGTAAGTCATGGCACGTATTGTCATTGCGGCGGTCGCAACCCCCGGACATGTCTATCCGATGTTGAAGGTTGCTCAATCACTGATAGCACAGGGACACCAAATAACCGTATTCACCGGTGCGTTATTTCGCCAACAGGTAGAAGCTATAAACGCGCAATTTGTCCCTTTTGATGAACAGGTAGATTTTGACTACCGCCACTTAGAACAGCATTTCCCCGACCGCGCTCAACTTCCTCCGGGAAATGTACAAATGGCGCTGGCATTCAAGAACTTCTTCTCCGCCCCAATCCCATTGCTCGACCATCAACTGCGACAAATCATTCGTGAACAACAAGCGGAATTACTGATAGCCGAAAACTGTTTTTACGGCATATTACCTCTGCTGCAAGAAGAAAAAGCCCATCGCCTGCCAATAATAGTTACTGGCATAACTCCTCTGGCCTATTCCTCAAAAGATTCAATTTTCTGGGGACCACGTATCCCACCTGCGGTATTACCACCAGAATTGACACATGAACAACTCGTAGATGAAACCAACCAGCAGCTCATAGCCGAAGTTCAGGATAGCTTCAATGACGCATTAATTCAGTCAGGAAGCTCTACGTTAACCAGACCTTTCAACGATGAAGTGATTCTCAGCGCTGATCGCTTTTTGCAACTCTCAACTCTGGCATTTGAATACCCACGAGAAGGATTGCCTGATACAGTCCATTTTATTGGGCCCCTCCCCAACCCTGCACCGACAACAGAATCACCTCAGTTATGGGAAGAAGATGATCCACGTCCATTAGTTATAGTTACTCAGGGTACTATCTCAAATACCGATTTAAATCAGTTGATTCTCCCCACATTGCATGCACTGGCAACATTACCGATACGTATATTGGCAACCACCGGCGGCAGATCGGTAGAAACACTGAGTAAAGATCTACCCGAAAACGCGCACATTGAAGAATTTATTTCATTTGAGCACTGGCTACCAAAAGCTTCATTGCTAATATCCAACGGGGGTTATGGAACCATCAATTATGCTCTTAGTCACGGGACACCGTTACTCATTGCAGATGCAGGTGAAGGCAAGCAGGAAGCCGCTTTTCGTGTTGTATGGGCTGGATGCGGTACTAATCTGGATACAGCACATCCTACTGAATCTCAACTTAAGCAAACCGTGGAAAATATGCTGAGTACCGATTTGTTTAAACAACGTGCGCAAATTGTCCAAAAAGATTACGCAAAACATGATGCATTAGCCGCAATATCCCATCACGTAGAACAATTAATTTTTGAATAAAGCCGCAGTAACTAAGCTCTAGATACCTCCCTCCGCTTTAGCGCTAACACAGACTAACAGGGGGAGGAAATCGGCATATTTCATAACTTCATAAAAAAATAAACTACCGTGATTATTGTCATAACAAATTATTATTACTACAATGAATTTGTAACAGTAGTCATGAAATGATCACACTCTGAATTAGGAGCTAGTTAGCGTAATTAAATCAAAACAGTACAAAGGAGCAAGTTATGGCACGAATTGTCATTGCCGCGGTTGCAACACCCGGGCATGTCTATCCGATGTTAAAGGTAACTCAATCACTGATAGCACAAGGACATCAGGTAACTGTCTTCACTGGCGCATTATTTCGCCAACAAGTAGAGGCTTTAAATGCACAATTTATCCCTTTTGATGAGCAGATAGACTTTGATTACCGCCACTTAAAACAACGTTTTCCTGACCGAGCGCATCTTCCTCCGGGAAATCTGCAAATGGCGCTAGCGTTTAAAGATTTCTTCTGTACTCCAATCCCCTTCCTTGACCGCCAACTACAACAAATCATCCATGAACAGCAAGCAGAACTACTTATCGCCGAGAACTGTTTCTATGGCATATTGCCACTGCTGCAAAAAGAAAAAGCTCATCGTCTTCCCGTGATCATAATTGGTATAACGCCTCTGGCTTACTCTTCGAAAGATTCAATTTTCTGGGGGCCACGTATTCCCCCCGCATTACTACCATCAGAGTTGACACATGAACAACTCGTAGATGAGGAAACACGACAATTAATAACCGAAGTTCAGGATAGCTTCAATGACGCATTAACTCAGTCAGGATGCGCTACGTTAACTAGATTTTTCAATGACGAAGTCATTTTGGGTCCTGATCGCTTTTTGCAACTTTCAACCTTGGCATTTGAGTACCCACGAGAAGAATTGCCTGATACAGTCCATTTTATTGGCCCCCTCCCCAATCCCGCTCCGATAACAGAATCACTTCAATTATGGGAAGAAGATGATCCACGCCCATTGGTTATAGTGACTCAAGGCACCATGTCTAATACTGATCTAAACCAGTTAATTTTCCCCACATTGCGTGCACTAGCTACATTACCTGTGCGTGTATTAGCAACCACCGGTGGTAGTTCAGTAGAAATACAGCCAGAGAACATACCTGACAACGCATGTATCGAAGAATTTATCTCATTTGAGCACTGGCTGCCAAAAGCTTCATTGCTAATATCCAACGGGGGTTATGGAACCATTAATTACGCCCTCAACCACGGAACACCAGTGCTCATTGCCGATACAGGAGAAGGTAAGCAGGAAACAGCGTTTCGTGTCGTATGGGCTGGATGCGGTATTAATCTGGATACAGCACAACCGACAGAATCTCAGCTTAAGCAAACCGTGGAAAATATGCTGCGTACAAATTTATTTAAACAACGGGCGCAAATCGTCCAAGACGACTACGCTAGTCACGACGCATTGGCAGCAATATCTCATCACGCAGAACAATTAATCCTCGAAAATCGTGCTAATTAACTTCATTATCTCTCCTCCCCATCTCGAAGCTAATGCTATCCAGAGGGGAGGGAATTATTAAAATACTGCTTATATATTTTTCACACCAACTTCAAATGAGTAAGCTATAGCTATTACTATAATAGGTAAATTTCTGTGATAATAGCCAACAGGAAATTTTAGAACCCAAGAAAAAAAGTGACTTACTCATAATCAGATGGAAAGATGTGAATGTGATAAAATTTCCTCAGATGATAAAGAACAATTCTCTCAATTAAAAACAGTGATTATCTTCTGATTCGTCGTTCTATTTTCAAAAAGCGGCTTAACTCTTGGAAATCACGGAACGATGAGATCTTAAACCCAAATCAAACCGCAGTGCCATAAATTGGCATACAAACTGGTTCCACAAATGGCATCAATCGATCATTCATAATCTTAATTGGATCGCAAAAATTCATTGCCCGATCAGATAACGTTAATTGCGGTTGAGCTAGCAGACAAAGGCTTGCACTATCCCCTGCCTCTACTACCAAGAATATAGCGTCTGCCCCACAATCCTGGAGCCGTACCTGAATCAGCTCTCCTTGCACTGGCTTTTCTATCATGGCAAAACGGGAAAAATACCAGCTCCTTGGCATCTGTGGCTTAATAAAGCGAAAAGCCACTAACGCATTAAGAATTAATTCAGCCCTGGATTCATCTGAAATATTAATTCGGCGTGTCTGTTCTTCAAAACAATAATAAAGCGTCGCATCTTCTACAGAAAACGAAGTTTCTCCCATTGCATAGGGTATCAGCATCTTCGCAGGAAAACAGGAACGAAAAACCATACCATTAGACAGATCAAGCATCACACGGTCATGGTCAGTATCAAAATACCAGCGCCATTGGTCATCGGGTTTAATGTTCATGAGTTATCCTTTTATGCCAGAAAAACTTACATCGCTAAACAGATTGTAAATAACTTGTCCGCTATTCAGTGAAATAAGCCCTGCCATAATTAAAAGACATGCGAAGATACAGATAAAATTTAGATGATCAGAGCGAATATAGACGAGTTGGGGGCAAAAATAAACCCCCAATGATAAATTAACAGCAAGATTTAGATATGATTGACGATATCTTTGATTAATTTTGGACCATGATAGATAAATCCAGAGAAAATCTGTATTAAGGAAGCCCCTGCCGCTATTTTTTCTCTGGCGGAGACAAGTGAATCTATTCCGCCAACACCGATAATGGGAATTTTACCTCTTAATTCCTGAGAGAGTTGGCAAATGATTTCTGTACTACGTAATTGAACCGGTCGCCCACTTAACCCACCAGCTTGTTGGCAATAGTTAAGTCCTTCAACTAATCTCTTGTCTAACGTTGTATTAGTGGCAATAGCGCCATCAATATTATGACGAATTAAACTATCTGCAATTTGAATCAACTCTTCTTGAGAAAGATCCGGCGCGATCTTTACCGCAACAGGGACATATTTCTGATATTTTTGCTGAAGTTCACTCTGTTTATTTTTAATCGCCGATAATAGATCATCCAGCGCTTCGCCGTATTGCAGCGTTCTTAAACCAGGTGTGTTAGGCGAAGAGATATTAATCGTGATATAACCCGCGTGAGGATAAACTTTATCCATGCAGATTAAATAATCATCTTTTCCATGCTCTACTGGTGTATCTTTATTCTTGCCAATATTGATCCCAATCACCCCGCCATATTTTGCCTTTTTGACATTCTCTACCAGGTTATCAACACCAAGATTATTGAAGCCCATACGGTTAATTAACCCTTCTGCTTCAACGATACGGAATAATCTCGGTTTATCATTTCCTGCCTGAGCACGTGGGGTTACAGTGCCAATTTCAATAAAACCAAATCCCATTGCACCAAATGCATCAATACAATCGCCATCTTTATCAAGGCCGGCAGCCAGACCAAGGGGATTTTTAAATGACAGCCCCATACAAGTAACAGGTTTTGTCGCAACTGACTGGTGGATAAGAAACTCGAAAGGACTACCGGTAATACGCTTGAGCTGACGGAAGGTTAATTCGTGCGCCCGTTCCGGATCAAGCTGGAACAACGCTTTCCTGACTAGTGGGTAGTACATAATTCTAAACCCATTAATTAATTTATAAACATTAAACTACACACGTTTCTATACACATTCATGTACCACTTGGAGGTTTTTGAGCTAAAAAACGCGCATCTTTAACCGCCAAAATATTTCGGCAAGTAGGGTAACCGAATAACATGGGCTGAATCTACAGAAATATGCTAATTAGGAACAAATCTTTCCCATATGTTGCGAGTGAAAATCGGGAGAATATATTGGTATATCAAGAATACACTGTAACTATAAGCGTTGGCATTTCTTGCCCAAGATACTCTTCTTCTCTCGGAACAACTCAAAGGGGAGCAGACCAATGAAGTATCAAGCATCAACCAATAAAAATGTATTTCAATGCCACAGTAACAACAGCAATACCAACTGCTAATGCCAGTTTCTTAATCCAATCTAAATCTATTTTTATAGTACCAATATCGGTTTTAATGCTCTCAGTAGCAACAGTCAGATCTGCTTTGGTAACAACGCTTATGTTTTGCAGTTCTGTAATAACTTCAACGATTTTTTCAGACTGCTCATCATTAAAACCAGACGCTTTAAGTGCCTTAACTGCTGTATGTATATCCATAATAAGTGAAGAAATTTATTATCCGGAAAAATAAGTCAGAAATAATATCGGGCCAATAACCATTAGCCCGATAAATAAATAGTTATCAGCTTTCTAATGCCTTGGTAATTTTTTCAAACAGATCACCAGACAGATTTTCCAATTCTTTCAACTGTTCCAACGCACTACGCATCATGTTTTGACGTTTTTCATCATAACGTTTCAGGCGAATCAGCGGCTCAATCAAACGGGAAGCAACCTGTGGGTTACGGCTGTTAAGATCAGTCAAAATTTCTACCAGGAATTGATAACCACTGCCATTTTCAGCGTGGAATGCAACTGGATTATTAACAAATGTTCCAATCAGAGCACGCACTCGGTTTGGGTTACTGATACTGAATGAACGATGATTCAGAAGATTACGCACATTAGCCAGAACATCTGCCGCCGGGCTACTTGCTTGTAAGCTAAACCATTTATCCATCACCAGACCATCCTGATGCCATCGATCATCAAATTCCGTCATGAGTTGATCACAGCAAGGCAACCCCGCCAGCACCGCGCCAGATAATGCCGCCAATGCATCGGTCATATTGTCAGATTGATGATATTGATTTGATACCACTTTATCAGCCTGCTCTTGATCGCCAAAAGCCAGATAATAGAGGCAGATATTACGCAGAGAACGCTTAGCAATATCCTGATGAGCGACGCGGTATGCACCGATATTGATAGCGTTATAAACCACCGCAAACTCATCAGCCATTTCTTGGGCCAAAATACGGGTGATGGCATCCAGAACTTCATGAATCGCTTTAGGATCGATGATCGTAAACAATTCCGCTATCTCACTTTCTGATGGTAAAGTCAGAATGTGAGCAGCCAGAGCCGGATCAATATCTTTATCCAATAGCACTGCGCGGAAAGCATCCACTACATGCATTGGCAGTTCTATCGGTTGCTTCTGCTGATAACGGACAACATTCAGTTTGATATAGTTTGCCATCAGCGACTGAGCCGCATCCCAACGTGAAAACGCATTGCGGGCGTGTTTCATCAGAAATGCTAATTGCTGATCGCTGAACTTGTAATCCAATTTCACGGGTGCTGAGAATTCCCGTAATAAAGAGGGAACCGGCAGTGATGGCACATCATCAAATACAAATGTCTGCTCTGCATTGGTCACATTCAGTACATGATGAACCGGTTGACCATCATAACGCAGCGGAATCACATGACCTTTGCTGTCATAGAGCTCAATATCCAGAGGAATATGCAGGGGCTGTTTCTCTTTTTGATCGGCAGTAGGTGGCGTCATCTGACTGACATGCAACTTATATTGCTGCTTTTCTGCATCATATTCATCGCGAACTGTCAGTATCGGTGTACCAGACTGGCTATACCAACGACGGAAAAGCGACAAATCAACATTTGACGCATCTTCCATTGCCTGAACAAAATCATCACATGTTGCAGCACTACCATCATGGCGATGAATATAAAGCTGCATCCCTGCCTGGAATTGCTCTTCCCCTAGCAAGGTATGAATCATACGAATAACTTCCGAGCCCTTCTCATACACAGTCAGGGTATAGAAATTATTCATCTCAATCACTTTATCCGGGCGAATTGGATGGGCCATTGGGCTGGCATCTTCCGCAAACTGCGCCGAACGCATAACACGCACATTATTAATGCGATTAACAGAGCGAGAACCAAGATCGGAGCTAAATTCCTGATCACGGAATACCGTCAATCCCTCTTTTAAGCTCAGTTGGAACCAATCGCGACAAGTAATGCGATTCCCGGTCCAGTTATGGAAATATTCGTGGCCGATCACAGCTTCTATACCAAGGTAATCTTTATCAGTCGCAGTTTCAGATTTTGCCAACACATATTTGGAGTTAAAGACATTCAGCCCTTTATTCTCCATAGCGCCCATATTAAAGAAATCTACCGCGACAATCATATAAATATCGAGGTCATATTCAAGGCCAAAACGGGTTTCATCCCACTTCATAGAATTTTTCAGGGAAGTCATTGCCCAATCAGCCCGATCAAGATTGCCACGATCAACAAACAGTTCCAATGCAACTTCACGGCCGCTGCGCGTCGTAAATGTGTCGCGCAACACATCAAAATCACCCGCGACCAGAGCAAACAGATAACAAGGTTTTGGGAATGGATCTTGCCATTTCACCCAATGACGCCCATCATCAGTTTCTCCCTGCTCAACCCGGTTACCGTTTGAAAGCAAATACGGATACCTGGCTTTATCGGCTGTGATACGTGTTGTAAAACGAGCCAATACATCAGGGCGATCGAGATAGTAAGTAATGTGGCGGAACCCTGCTGATTCACACTGGGTACAAAGCGCATCACCAGAAACATACAAACCTTCCAGCGCCGTATTTTTCGATGGATGAATCTCATTGACAATCTGCAAAGTGAACTGAGCCGGCAACTGCTCAATGATCAGCGCTCGCTCCTGTTCACGGTAATGGACCCACGGTTGACCATCCACATGAAGGCTTTTCAGTGTCAAGCCTTCACCATCCAATACTAATGGTGTTATTTCGTGGCTCAGACGTTTTATCTGGCTAATTGCAGTAACTTCTGTGTTATCGGCATCAAGATTAAAATCGAGTTCAATATCAGAAATCGTATAGTCGGGAGCGCGATAATCCCGGCGGTACTTAGCTTGTCGCTGTTGTGTCATAAGAAACCTTTTTGTTTCATGCCTGATGGAATTAATTCAATACTAAGCCTTACGCTGCCATAGAAAGAGGTTAAATTTCAAGAGTGAATAACGCACCTTCTGATGTTAAACATTCATTAAGAACGAGTATGATATTGTGTGAGGAATATGTTTATTCTTTGGTGCTTGTCATCACCTAATGATCAAATAACATGATAACATTTGACCAAAGGCCCTGTTTAGCTTCGATATTTTGGTGAACTATATGATGTTATGTGACTTCAATAACAAAATAATCCCGGTATACTCTTCCAACTTTATCGATTTAGCTAATACGAAAATACGCTCCGTGAGGATGCATAACGCGCTATGACACTAGACGCTACCCCAATTATAAAATCACTGCTTGATACTGACGCTTATAAACTTCATATGCAACAAGCAGTATATCACCGCTACAGTCACATGCCTGTTGTTGCAGAGTTTCGCTGCCGCGGCGATGAACTACTAGGCGAATATGCCACAGAATTACGCTATCAAGTTAATATGATGGCTGATCTGGCACTAACCGATGCTGAATTTAATTACCTTTCCAGTCTGCCTTTTTTTAAGGCTGATTATCTGGATTGGTTAAAAACTTTTCGTTTTAACCCACAGCAAGTCAATATTTCTGTTACAGATGGCGGCCAATTAGCCATCCGTATTTCAGGATTATGGCATGAAGTCATTATGTGGGAAGTTCCATTATTGGCGCTAATTAGCGAATTAGTTCATCGCTATCGCTCACCAGATAATGCAGTGGAAAATGCAGTTAATCAGCTACGCAAGTTGATCAAACTGTTTTATCAAGATGCTGAAAGTGAAGGAATTGATCTTTCCAGTTTCAAACTGATGGATTTCGGTACACGTCGGCGTTTCTCACACTGTGTGCAACACGCTATCGTCAGTGAACTGCAACAGCATTTCCCTTATCTGATTGGCACTAGCAATTATCAACTTGCACAACAGCTTGGACTCCCTCCGGTTGGTACACAGGCGCATGAGTGGTTTCAAGCTCATCAGCAAATCAGCCCAGATCTGGCTAGCAGTCAACGAGAAGCATTACAAAGTTGGCTGAAAGAATATCCTAACCAGCTAGGTATTGCCTTGACTGACTGCATTACAATGGACGCTTTCCTGCGGGACTTTGATGCTCAGTTCGCCAAAAGTTATCAAGGCTTACGCCATGATTCGGGCGATCCCGTTCAATGGGGCGAGAAAGCGCTCGCCCACTATCAAAAACTAGGTATCGACCCAATGACGAAAACGCTGGTGTTCTCTGACAGCTTAGATTTCCAAAAAGCGCTAGCGCTCTATCGTCATTTCCACAACAGAATAAACCTAATTTTCGGTATCGGTACACAGCTCACCTGTAATATTCCAGGGGTTAATCCACTGAATATCGTCATCAAACTTGTTGAGTGTAATGGCAAACCAGTCGCAAAGCTTTCAGACAGCCCCGGCAAAACCATTTGTGAAGATAACGAGTTTGTCAACAGGCTACGCGCCGCTTTTGATATCCCCCAAGTTAAACAAGCTTGTTAACTCAAATTTCATTAAAAAATACTATTGTGCTGCTGGCAGATAAGACAGCAGCACATCTAAAAAGCGCTATTTCCCTACTATTTCACTATTTAAATTGATGATTTCCCCTTGTTTCTTAAAACAAGGCAAGTAACATAGAATAAGTCTCCCCTTATGGGGATATTCATTTTCATAAACTTGAACTGATAAAGAAGAGAGAAATCTATGAGCGTAGCGCCTGTAGTCGACGTACTGCAAGGCCGGGTTGCGGTTGATAGCGAAGTCACCGTTCGCGGCTGGATACGTACAAGGAGAGATTCTAAAGCTGGCATCTCTTTCCTCGCCGTCTATGACGGTTCCTGCTTTAATCCATTACAGGCCGTCGTTAATAATAATTTGCCTAATTATCAAAATGAAGTTCTAAACTTAACTACGGGTTGTTCTGTCGAAGTGACAGGGACAGTCGTTGCTTCCCCTGGTCAAGGGCAGAGTTTTGAACTACAAGCGACCCAAGTCGTGGTGATCGGCATGGTTGAAGATCCTGACACCTATCCAATGGCCGCTAAACGCCACAGCATTGAATACCTGCGCGAAGTAGCTCACCTGCGTCCACGCACTAACCTGATTGGCGCCGTTGCTCGTATGCGTCATACCCTTGCTCAGGCATTACACCGTTTCTTCCATGAAAATGGTTACTTCTGGGTTTCCACTCCGTTGATCACAGCCGCTGATACAGAAGGCGCCGGCGAAATGTTCCGCGTCTCTACGCTAGATCTGCAAAATCTGCCTTTAACTGACAAAGGTGAAGTGGATTTCAACCAAGATTTTTTCGGCCGTGAAGCTTTTCTGACCGTATCCGGCCAGTTGAACGGTGAAGCATACGCTTGTGCATTAAGTAAAGTTTACACATTCGGTCCGACTTTCCGTGCTGAAAACTCTAATACCAGCCGCCATCTGGCAGAATTCTGGATGCTTGAACCAGAGATCGCTTTCGCCAACCTCGATGATGCCGCCTCATTGGCTGAAAATATGCTGAAATATGTTTTCAAAGCTGCGCTGGCAGAGCGCTCTGATGATCTGCAATTCTTCGCTGAACGCGTAGATAAAGATGTTATCACCCGCTTGGAAAAATTTATTAATTCTGACTTTGCTCAAATTGATTACACCGATGCCGTTGAAATTCTGCAAAACTGTGGCCAGGAATTTGAAAACCCAGTTTTCTGGGGAGTTGACCTCTCTTCAGAACATGAACGTTATCTGGCAGAGAAACATTTCCAAGCTCCGGTTGTCGTGAAAAACTATCCAAAAGATATTAAAGCCTTCTATATGCGAATGAACGACGACGGTAAGACTGTCGCGGCAATGGATGTACTTGCACCAGGCATTGGCGAAATTATCGGTGGCTCACAGCGTGAAGAGCGTCTGGATATGCTGGATAAACGTATGGAAGAGATGGGGCTTAATAAAGAAGATTACTGGTGGTACCGTGATCTCCGTCGTTATGGCACTGTACCTCACTCTGGATTCGGGTTGGGCTTTGAACGCTTGGTTGCTTACGTGACTGGTGTCCCAAATGTACGTGATGTCATCCCATTCCCTCGCACACCAAGAAGTGCAAATTTCTAATGATTGCGTAAAACAAACATTAAAAAATTATTATGTATAAGGCCAGCAAAAGCTGGCTTTTTTTATCCTCCCAATTCAACACACGATCAAAAATTCTATTTCATTTACATTTTGCAATATATTATTTTCACTTTATTACAAAAACCTTCACTTTGTATCAATTTAATGATGGATAAAATCCACGACTAGTGAAAAACTGTGCCCCGACTCGGACGGAACGATATTTTCATAAATAATTTCAACGAGTTTCTTAGAGGAATTATTTCTGTCAGTAACAAATGTCCGAATAACGCCAATGATGGTAATTAACGATTGTAATTAAATGAAGGTAACAATAATGAAGGGTAGTATCCTTTCCGTGGTCATCCCAGCGCTGTTGACTGCTGGTGTAGCAAATGCCACTGAAATTTATAACAAAAACGGTAATAAACTGGATCTCTATGGCAAAGTTGATGCGCGTCATCAATTCTCTAAAATTACCCAAAGATCAGATAAATACCCTATCTATAGTGAAGATGGCGATGCAAGCTACATTCGTTTGGGTTTCAGAGGTGAAACCCAAATCAATGACCAATTAACGGGTTATGGTCGTTGGGAATACAATATTCAGGCTAACAAAGCTGAAGCAAACGATTCCGCAGGCAATCAAACCCGTCTGGGCTTCGCTGGTCTAAAGTGGGCTAAATATGGTTCTCTGGATTACGGTCGTAATTACGGTGTTCTTTATGACGTCAATGCCTGGACCGACGTATTGCCAGTATTCGGTGCTGACTCCATGTCGCAAGCTGACACCTACATGACTAACCGTGCTACCGGTGTCTTGACTTATCGCAATACGGATTTCTTCGGCTTGGTTGATGGTCTGAACTTCGCCCTGCAATACCAAGGTAAGAACGACGAAGACAGCAAAAACGGCCGCAATTCAATTCGTAAACGCGGTGATAGCATTAAGCCCAATGGCGGTAGTAATGGTGACGGCTTCGGCCTCTCTGTTACTTATGATATCGGCAATGGTATCAGCGTAGGGGGAGCCTACTCCAATGCCGACCGCCCTATTACACATGAAAGGCTCGTTACATCCGTCGCTCGCGGTGAAAGAGCTGAAGCATGGAACGTCGGAGCCAAATATGATGCAAACAACCTATATCTGGCTGCCATGTATGGCGAAACTCACAATATGACCTCTTTCGGCTACCAAGACTTCGTCTCCGCAAAAACCCGCAATATCGAATTAACTGCCCAATATCAGTTTGATTCTGGCCTGCGTCCATCTCTGGCATATGTTCAATCCAGAGGAACAACTTTTTTCACTCATCAGAACTGGGTAAAATATATCTCTATTGGTTCTTATTATAACTTTAACAAAAATTTATCCACCTATGTTGATTATAAAATCAACTTAGTCCATGACAACTTCTACACCAAACACTTGGATGTCAACACGAATAACGCAGTGGGTATAGGTTTGGTATATCAATTCTAACAACCAGGTAGGTTAACAGGAGCTCCAATTAACATGTTTATGGTGCTCACTTAAAAGTGAGCGCTACTTTTTTCAAGAATAATCATTATTAGGTATCTGTTAAAAAATGGTATATAACACATCGACAAGCATATCAGTAAGTTACATATAAAAAACATTATTGATGAAATAAACACCATATTTTACTCTTTTTATTAAGATCAACAGGTAATTCTTTTCCGCCCCTGACTGCGATTCATTTTTCACTTTTTTGATCAACTGGACCAACCAGAGCTCAAAAAACAATCTCTTATTTACATTTTGAAACACTTTGTTTCACATTTTTACTAAATTTTCTTTTTTATAGCATTTTGTGAGTGGATAAAAATAACAACCAATGAAACACTTGACAGCGAAACAGACGACACTAAACTCTCACAAATAGTTCCGTAAATTTTTAAAGAATTATTTTTGGCAGTGGCAGGTGTCCGAATAACACCAATGAGGGTAATAATAATGATGAAACGCAATGTTCTTGCAGTAGTAATTCCAGCTCTGTTAGCTGCTGGCGCAGCAAACGCGGCTGAGATTTATAACAAAGACGGCAACAAACTGGATCTGTACGGTAAAGTTGAAGTCCAGCACAAATTCGCTAACAACAAAAGCGGCGAAGATGGCGATAACACCTTCGCCCGTCTGGGTATCAAAGGCGAAACTCAAGTTAATGACCAACTGACCGGTTTTGGCCGTTGGGAATACAATATCAAAGGTAACCGTGCAGAAGGTACTGACGAAGAAACTAAAACTCGTCTGGCTTTCGCTGGTTTGAAACTGTCCGACTACGGTTCAATGAACTATGGCCGTAACTACGGTGTAGTTTATGAAGTCAACGCTTGGACCGACGTGTTGCCAGTATTCGGCGGCGACTCAATGGCGCAGACTGATAACTTCATGACTGGCCGTTCTACTGGTCTGTTGACTTACCGCAATACCGATTTCTTCGGTTTAGTTGATGGCCTGAACTTTGCTCTGCAATATCAGGGTGAAAATAGTGAAAACACTGCTAACGGCCGTATCAACCGTAAGGACAATGGTGATGGTTACGGTTTTGCTGCAACCTATGACGTAGGTTACGGTATCAGCGTCGGTGGCGCATACTCTAACTCTGCCCGTACTTCTGCGCAAAAGACTACTTTTAGCGTTATTGAAGAAAAAGGCAAAGACAAACCTACTGGCTCTACTGCCTTAGGTGATCGCGCTGAAGCATGGAACATTGGTGTTAAATACGATGCTAACAACATCTACTTGGCTGCCATGTACGGTGAAACCCGTAACATGACTCGTTTTGGTGGAAAAGTTGATGGTGTAAACTGGGAAAGCATTGCTAACAAAACCCAGAACATCGAATTGACCGCCCAATATCAGTTCGACTTCGGATTACGTCCATCTCTGGCATACGTTCAGTCCAAAGGTAAAAATCTGTTCGGCGACATTGATCATGATGGGAAAGAATCCGACAGTCGCGATCTGGTGAAATATGTCTCTGTTGGTAGTTACTACTACTTCAACAAAAACTTGACTACCTATGTTGATTACAAAATCAACCTGCTGGATAAGAATGAATTCACCAAAGCAACAGGTATCAGCACTGACAACGTTGTTGGCGTAGGTATGATTTACCAATTCTAATTACCGTTGGTAAATTAGATTTAGCTAAACAAGTTAAACATCATTAAGAGAAAGCAGCGCTTATGTGCTGCTTTTTTTGTCTTACGTTTTCTCTCTACTACTCCAACTTTTTCTCACTCCGCAAGCTGCCTCACAAGATTATCTTCTTTTTACGACAAATAGTTGGCAAACTGTTTTAGCAACGTTAACCTGACTACCCTTTTGGGCTTAACCTGAGCTTTGGAATTACAAACATGTTTGAGAAAATTACCGCAGCGCCTGCCGACCCTATTCTTGGCTTAGCCGATAGTTTCCGTTCTGATCCTCGTACAAATAAAATCAACCTTGGTATCGGTGTCTATAAAGATGAAACAGGAAAAACCCCTGTTCTGACCAGTGTTAAAAAAGCTGAACAATATTTACTGGAAAACGAAACAACAAAGAATTATCTGCCGATTAGCGGCTTAGCCGAATTTGGCCGCGTAACTCAAGAATTACTGTTTGGCAAAGATCATCCAGTCGTCACAGATAAACGCGCCCGCACAGCACAAAGCCCAGGCGGTACAGGCGCTTTACGTATTGCTGCGGATTTCATTGCCAAACAGACTAATGCTAAACGCGTTTGGATTAGCAACCCAACCTGGCCAAACCATAAAAACGTTTTTTCCGCCGCAGGCCTGGAAGTTTGTGAATATCAATACTATGACGCTGAAAAACACGCGTTGAATTTCGAAAACATGCTAGCAAGCCTGTCTGGAGCTCAGGCAGGAGATGTTGTTCTGTTCCACGGCTGCTGCCATAATCCGACAGGTATCGATCCAACCCCGGCGCAATGGGCTAAGCTGGCAGAAATGTCCGCGGAGAAAGGCTGGTTGCCTATTTTTGATTTCGCTTATCAAGGATTTGCCAAGGGCCTGAATGAAGATGCAGAAGGTCTACGTATTTTTGCGAAAAATCATAATGAACTGATTGTTGCCAGTTCTTACTCTAAAAACTTTGGCCTATACAATGAACGTGTCGGTGCCTGTACCATTGTTGCTAGTAACAGCGATACAGCAGAAAAAGCGTTCAGCCAAGCTAAAGCGATCATCCGAGCCAACTATTCCAACCCACCTTCTCATGGTGCATCTGTTGTCACCACCATTTTGTCAAATGAAGATCTGAAAGCGGCTTGGGAACAAGAACTAACCACCATGCGCGAACGTATCCAGCGTATGCGTCAACTGCTTGTCAATACCTTGCAGGAAAAAGGGGCAAAACAGGATTTCAACTTTATTAGTAGCCAAAATGGTATGTTCTCATTCAGTGGCCTGACAAAAGAGCAAGTAGAACGTCTGCGTGAGGAGTTTGGTATATACGCTGTCAGTTCCGGTCGTATTAACGTCGCTGGCTTGACGTTGGAAAACATGGCTCCACTGTGTGAAGCCATTGTTGCGGTACTCTAGTTAATATTTACCTTACTATATTTGCCTTATGAAAAAGTCGCTGAATTTCAGCGGCTTTTATCATTCAGAAGATTCGTCATCCGACACAATTGCGATATTAATCTTATTGAGTGCATCAAAATGAAAATAGAACGGCTTGATCATCTGGTGTTGACAGTTAAAGACCTTGAAACCAGTAGCCATTTTTATCAACGCGTTCTTGGTATGTCGATTGTGACTTTCAGTGAAAGCCGTATCGCGCTGTCATTTGGTAACCAAAAAATTAATCTACATGAATATGGGCGGGAATTTGAACCTAAAGCTCAAACGCCACTGCCCGGTTCTGCTGATTTATGCTTTATCAGCCTATTGCCTATGGATGAGATTATTCAACATCTACAGCAACATGAAGTTGAAATCCTTGAAGGGCCGGTTAAACGTACCGGAGCAAACGGAGCTATTATGTCCGTCTATTTTCGTGATCCGGATCAAAATCTGATTGAAGTCTCCAATCAGTTATAGTTGCCATCAAACAACTATCAGCCAGCCCTCAAATTGACACTTATTGCATATAAACGCTACACCACATCACCAACCTGGTACTTCATCCTGTAAAAATGGATTAGTCTGCCGCTCATAACCTAGCGTCGACATTGGCCCGTGCCCTGGAATAAATTCATAATCATCACCAAGCGGCAGAAGTTTATCTTTAATTGAGTTAATTAACTGCTGGTGATTACCGCGTGGGAAGTCACTACGCCCAACTCCCCCTTTAAACAGAACATCTCCCATATAAATCAGCTTATCTTCATGATTTACAAACACAACATGCCCTGGCGTATGCCCTGGACAGTGCAATACAGATAAATCAACGCCCCCTACCCGTAGCTCATCACCTTCATTTAACCAGCGATCAGGTTCAAATGATGGGCATTCTTCAATGCCAAACATTCGACTTTGAGCTTGCAAACCTTCAATCCAGAAAGCATCTTCCTGCTGTGGCCCGTAGATCGGCACATTAAAATGTTTAGCGACTTCCGTGGTTGCCCCAACATGGTCAAAATGACCATGAGTCAATAAAATCTGGGTCAATTTCAAACCACGGCGTTCTATCTCGGCGATCAACTTCTCTGCTTCCCCCCCCGGATCAACAATTGCCGCTTCCTTACTCTCTTCATTCCAAATAAGAGTACAATTCTGCATAAAAGCAGTAACAGGAATAATTTGGTATTTCATTATTTCATTTACTCCATAGTCAAAACAAAATAGTTACTCACCAGATTACCATGTCCTGACGGGACCTGTATCAATATGAACGAAATTACTGTGTGGATAGTATCCTACCCCTCCCGCTTTCATTTTTAGAGCAGCCTTGCAAATACGACTAAGTTCAATACCTTCAATATGAAAATCCATCGCCCGCCCGTGAGTATGGTAACTCTGTCTAGCCACGCCTTTACTTTGCTTGCGCAACTGATTGTTGGTCACCAGTGAACGGTAACCAGAAATGAGTTGTACAGGTTTATTAATCCCCATCATCATTTGCAACAAATAAATCTGATCAAATAATTTAGGATCGATAGTCTTAACTCTATTTTGACGATAATCTCGAAACAGATGATCCAAACGGGCTAGCTCTTCTTTGTTGTAACGATAGCCGTCGAAAAATTCGGCTTTAATCGTTTCCCCCGTATGTAAGTTGTCAAAACGTAAAATCCGTGGGCGTGGAGTGGTCAAAGTCGCAAAAGCATGCCCCGGCAAAAAACTCAAGCCTAAAGTAGCAGCCCCCACACAAAGCCACTTACGGCGATTATGATCAATTATATCCATGAAGAAACATCTACTCAGATTATGGAAAAAATAAATCACCAGGCAACTGGTCACTGGTCACTGGTCACTGGTCACTGGTGAATATGACAACTAATAACAAGAATTAGTTGCATTTAGTTTTGTAAAGGTAACAACTTTGACAAAAACTGGGAACCTTGCCTCACACTATTATCGTAGTCATAAATATCGGTACGATACTGAGGAACCCCCTGTTCATCTACCCAGGCAGTTAAATAATACAAATAAACAGGGATACGCTGTGGGATGTTAACATAAACGGTATTGCCCTGTTGCACGGTATTAGTCACTTTGTTTTGAGTCCAACCCACATCTTCCAATAACATATTCGCTAATTCTGAAGCCTTGTTAATCCGTACACAACCAGAGCTGATCGCTCGGATGTCTTTGTTAAACAGGCTATGGTTCGGCGTATCATGCAAATAAATAGCATCCGAATTTGGCATATTAAATTTATAGCGGCCCAATGAGTTAGTCGGCCCCGGAGCTTGCCATATTCGATAAGGAAAGTTAGCAGGTGTAATCACATTCCAATCAATAGTATAAGGGTCGATTACACTGGCATCAGCACGCCAATTTGAAAAGATAACGTACCCTCCCCGTTGAAAATATCCGGGATCATCAACCCCCCGTGGTGCGATATCTTTTCTTGCCAGGCTAGTTGGCACACTCCAGGGAGGGTTAATCACCACATTATTCAGTACACTACTCATAATAGGTGTCTTACGGCTTGGACGACCAACGATCACTTTCGAGTTCAACACTTCCTGATCATTAAGATAATAATGCAATGAATAATCTGGAATATTGACCATAATTCCTGTGGACACATGTCCTGGGATAATACGTAAGCGCTGGATATTAAGCGCTATCAAGCCAGCTCTAGTTTGAGGTGAAGTATTTAGCCAATCTCTTGTGCGTTTACCAATTACGCCATCCGGCGCCAACCCTTGCCAATGCTGGAAATTTTTTACCGCAGTCACCAATTCAGGATCGTAGACATGATCTGATTGGGTTGTCAGTTCGCTCAACATCCCGATACGAATAAGTATTTCTCTCAACACAGCGACATCAGAGCTACTCTGCCCCGGTTTTAGCGCACTTTTATCAGAAAGCTGCGGCCACGGTTCACCATCAGCCAGTTGTTTCATCATCTCCTTGCGCATATTTTCATATTGAGGATGTTGTGGCGCCAATGCTGCAATATAAGCGGCCATATTGTGATCGATAATAGCTTGCTGCCACTGACCGATAACGACTGGTGAAGGCAATGCAATTTTATAAGGTGTAGCGCTGTTATATAACACAGTGCGATAGAGCCAGCTTTGGCCCTGATGATCGACATCTGAGACAAATTGTAAATAACCTAGCATAGCATCCGACAAGATCAGATCACGTCCCATCTGACTCAATTGACCATCATTGAGTTCAGTCAGCCATTGGCCGAATTGCGGCTGAAACCCAGCCAATGCCAGTTCTGAAAGTTGTTGTTCAAAGCGTTGAACCGCGATTTCATCTTGCCACAAAGGTTGCATTTGATTGGAAGAATACAAGTTAACCAATTGGTTAAAGAAAACAGGCTTAATTTGTGCTGGTATCCAGCTTCGTAGCATTTCACGACGTTCTGTTTCTGAAATTGCAGCAGCTTGAATTTGTACTTGTTCAGGTGTGGTTGTTTCAGATATTTTTTCAACCTGCATTGTTGGCAGATTTTGAATATCACCTTCAATAAGCCTACTCTGATGCTTAGCTAAAGCATATCCAGCTACTATTGATGTACTACAAATAACCGAAATGCACAGTGGCTTTATCGCTCTTTTTACCATATCAACATACCCATCTTCAGAACATTTTCATGAGTTAATTTTAATTATGACAAATTCAGGCTCTAATCAAAGAAAAACAACAAGTTATTTACATTGTAAACTATTTATCTACAAAGGAAATATAATAAGTCATCGCCAGCCAATTCAGCACACAAGAGCAAAAAAGACGCCAAAGCGTCTCGTCTATATTCAAAGTATATACCCTATGGATTTCAAGATGCATCGCGACGGCCAGGGAGCGAATCCCCGGGAGCATAGAGAACTATGTGACCGGGGTGAGCGAGTGCAGCCAACAAAGAGGCAACTTGAAAGATAACGGGTATGCAAACCACTTTCTTAACTCAGCAGAGAGACCTACCTGATAACAGGCAGGCCCCCAATTTAACGCCATTCCTACGATAATTTCCGATTTACGACAACGCGACTATCATGATGAAGAAGTGCTATCACATGAGGCAGTACCATATGCAGCGAGAAATGATTGAACCGCGATGGCAATTCGCTGGGATTGCTCCTCTGGAGTAGGCAAACCAATACCCAAAGTAGCCTTAAGCCTTGGCGCACCAATGATGCCATCGATAAACAGCTCTGCGGAAATTTTCGGGTCGACTATGTTCAATTTTCCCTCCTTCATCTTTCGTAGCAGATATTCGACAAGAAAATCGACTATCTTTTTGACTCCCTTTTCATAATAGATTTTACCTAGTTGCGGAAAACGTTGGGCTTCCAGAGTGACCACCCGGTAATTTGCAATCATGGCCTCAGAAAGAATTACCGTGAAAATTTCCTCTGCAAAAATTGTTAAGGCTTTCCCAATATCTGGTTCGGGATTCATGGTCTTGTCCAGATCGCCCTCAACCTCTTCTATTCTCTGCTTAACAACGGCTACTAACAGCTCTTCTTTGGAAGGGAATCGACTATAATAGGTTCCCTTCGAAGCATTAGCACGTTTCGCCATCTCATTGATACTGGCACCATCAAAACCCCGTTCTGCAAATACCTGAGCAGCAATTTTTAACAGCTCGTTAACTCGTTCTCCTGAAATTCTAGAGTACGAACGGGTTCTTTTGTGATCTGTTTGGGCTTTAGGTGTATTTGTCATGTAAAAAACCTAAATTTTTATTGGTACCGAACGGTACGGTATACTATTATTAAGACTATAGCAGTAACACAACCGATGGCTGTGATCAAATGGTCCTAGCCAGCTACAGTCACCATGATTCTTTCAGAATCACATCGTACTACTTATGGAGAAAAAAGAAATGAACGTTGGAATAATTGGTTCAGGGATTGGAGGAGCATGCCTGGCACATGGCTTGCGCAAAAACGGAATAAAGGTGAAAGTCTATGAACGAGGCTCTGCTACGTCATCCATACTTCCTGGTTATGGAATTTACGTCGATACATTCGGCCAGCAAGCAATGCAGGAATGCCTCCCAGAAACCAACTGGCTAACCTTTAAAAAGATTTCAAAGCCTGTTGGCGGACAGACAAGATTCTATGATGAGCATCTGCATCTTCTTCTCGCAGCTCAGAGAGATATTCACCAAGAAGATGGGGAAATCATTACCGAAGATCGAATGTCAATCAGCAGATCTGAACTTATAGAAGTACTCAATGAGGGACTCTCAGATACCGTGCAATGGAACAAAACGTTCGAGCGTTATGAACACATGCAAGACGGTAAAGTCAGGCTTTTTTTCACAGATAAAAGTCACGAAGATGTTGATGTTCTTATCGGTGCGGATGGAAGCAATTCCAAAGTACGCAAACAGTACCTCCCGGCGATAAAAAGGCTTGATATTGGCGTCACTCTCACCGTTGGGCGTGTGCGCCTTACCCAAGCTCTTGCTGCCTCATTGCCTCCCTATTTGCTGGATGGTTCGCCCAACAATATCGTGCCTAAAAGCCCTGGTGGATTGTTTGTCTCTCTATGGCGTGCTCCAGTCAATACCCGGGTAAAGGCCACATCGACAGAAATTGGCGATTTCGTCATGTGGGCCTATGCAGCAGCAACGAATAGCTATCCGAATACGATTACTGATTTTCCTGCGGAATCTCTGTGTGATCTGATCTGCTCCCGGATTGCTTCATGGGACCCAAACCTGCATACCCTGATTAAGCAAAGTGATATGGAAAACATCTCTGTGATTCGATTACACAGTATGGATCATCTCTTACCTTGGCGTTCTAGCGCTGTCACCCTACTCGGCGACGCTATTCACAACATGACGCCAATGGTGGGAATGGGAGCCAACACAGCGCTTCGAGACGCACTTTTACTTACCCAGACGCTGACTCGCGTAGCCTCTGGTCATGAAGAGTTAATCAAGGCGATTTCAGATTATGAACAACAAATGCGAACATATGCTAATGAGGCCGTTGATATTTCGTTACGTACCGCGCTAAATGCAGCCGATCGCTCAATGATCAAGCGAATACTGTTTCGAACTGTACTTCGGGTTGCACAAACTTTACCGCCAATAAAGCGAGTGCTATTCCCGATAACAAAATCTGCGCAACACCAGGGAAAAATAAAATTAAGTACTACACATTCTTTTAGTAGTACGCAATAAAGAGGCTTCCACTTTACCGCCAGATAACTTGAATAAACGATTAGCAAAGAATTTGCTGTAATATTGCGTCGTCCCAAGAATGGGGTCTGGTTTTGGTAAACCAGTGAGAACTTCTTTTTTGAAAAATAAAGACTTGATAAGGCAGAATCGATTATTTACTATCGCAACGGCCAGAATATCTTTGTCTAAAAAATATAATAAAAATCCATGCCCGGATTATTTGGTCGATTTTTGCCAAATTTACAATGGCTTAACTCCATATTATCCGGGCTACAAAAATTTATGAAATTATATATTTTTAAATCTATTTAATTTAAAAGATATGAATTAATTTAATTTACCATTTTATATGGTAGATTCACATAATAAGTTATTCCGATTATCGTGCTTTGCATTTATACCCTTTAGGAGGCAACCATATCTTATCTCCTAATGTAACTGACAGCCAATTGGGTAGTACCGTTTTAGATTCACTTTCTAAAAGTCGGTTGGTCGATCCGGATAATGATTTTTTTGATAATGAAAAAACATCTGAGCAAGATGAGGAATGAATTAAACCAGCGATGAAAATTTGCCATTAACTTTCTGACTAAAAAATTTATTTATTATGTTAAACTCGCCGCTTATATAAAAGCCTTAATCTCTCTGTATTTTCACTTCTAAATGGTCATGTCGAACTAAATAAATGTAAAATAATCTGAGGATAGCCAGAGGTATCTGGGTATATCACAAAGGCAATACCATTATCATGCTCCGGGTTTTCATCAAGAAGTCACAGAAGACGCCAGCGAAAGAAATCGAACTCGCCAAAAAGCGGTTAGCGGAGGTACTTAATGAAACTCGTAAGTCATAAAGAACTGCATAACGAGTGGATGCAGGATGACGAATATCGTGCAGCATGGCATTCTAAAATTTTGGCGGGTTCCAGCTTCAATGTCCTGCCTGATTTTCATCGTTAATCCCAATATTAAGTATTGCCTATTGAACTTTACAGCTAAACAGACGGCATAGATAACGACTGCTCAATAGCATTTTCAATGCCAGATACCGCCGTAACCACCAGCATCAACATACCACCGATCATGAGGATCGAAGCGAACAGGAACCCACGGGTCACTATCTGCACTTTAACAATCGTTTCATCCAACCAGTGCCGTGCAAACTTCGCCATTGATTGATCAAACCCCTGTAACCGCGACAACAACCGCAGATAACTGATCGCCTCGTTATCAGGAAAACGGTACCCGGTATCGCGCAACGCCTCACCGAAACCGGCCCCCATTGAGATATGCTCAAGCGTGGCGGCGATACGCACATACAACCAACGTGAACCGGCCTGTTCCAGCAATAATTCTAACGCCGATTGCAGCATCATCCCTGAGCGGATCAACAACGACACATTCAGTATGAACATACTGCCATGAATGGTTCGGTAGAGTGACCACGGTGGAAACCGGTCAAGTTCCGTTCGTAACCGTCCGCCAAGAAAAGGCAACGATAATGCCACTAATATGAACAATATCATCAGGAATATCAGAGAATACAGCCCATAGTCATTAACAAATGTTCCCATCAAATACAAGGTATAAGCCGCACCATCCCAGGTTTCCGGCTTGGAAACCGCAGCCAATTTTGGCACCAAATTGCCTGCCACAATGTGCAACAATACGCATATCATCCCAATGAGCACTGCGGGATAAATAGATGCGCCGATGACTGCACGGCGAATTTTGCTACTCGCGTCGATCATGGCGATCGCATCCATGAAAGCGCTACGGATATCACCGGAACGCTCACCTGCGGCAATCACCGCCACCTCATTAGGACCGATCCATTGCAGCAAACTTTCTGCCAACGTGCTGCCCTGGCTCACAGCTTCATAACAACTACTCAACACCAACGCATAACTACCGTTAGGTTTATGGCCTTCGTCGCTGGCGACATTGTACATTTCACGTAATGCATCAATCAGCATGACACGATTCTCTAACATCATAATCAGATGTTCATAGAAACGGACCCGCACTTTCTTACTGAACTGTATCTTCACCATCCGATAGTTCAGTCTTGCAATAAAATCGGTCATGGACATATCGTTTCACTCTATTTGATGGATCGCAGGAATAATCGGCCCCATCACTCGTTCTGCGGCACGGGGATCGATTATTCCATCATTTATTTTGCGAATAAGCGCGTCGATCTTGCTTAATCCCCCCATCTCCGAGATCCAATATCGAGTCGCTTCATGATGGTGACCTATTCGATAAGCTTGCATTAAACCCGGGGAAGTGCGTATTACTTCAGCGACTACCGTTCGGCCCACGGTGCCGCACTGTTTGCAATAGTCGCAACCTTTGCCCTGTAGACAAACCGATTTAGGCTGACAATAAAGATTCAGTCGTTTCAGCAGACGCTCTGACACTTCCTGCTCATGCCCTTGCAGGGGAACTTTACAATGAGGACATAACACTTGAATCAGCGATTGACTGACCAAACCAATCACCAATCGCGAATCCATCAATAACGACTCCATCACAGCCTCATCCTGCAAACGGGGCAAGATCGCTAAAGCATCGTTTGCATGTATGGTGGTCCAAATAAGATGGCCGGTCATGGCTGCACGAAATGTCATCTTTGCAGTCACTGCGTCGCGAATCTCACCGACCATAATCACATCGGGATCGAGTCGCATTGCATCAGCAATCGCCATCGCCCATTCTTGTTCGATAATCAGACTATCGCCACGATCGCCGGTGATGGGGGATTGATTAGCCCCTTCAATTTCATATTCAGGCGGATCTTCAAGCGTGAGCAGATGAATACCCGCTTGCTCGGCTATCATCTTCTGCATCACAATCTTCAAGGTAGTACTCTTACCGCTACCGGTCGCGCCAGACAAAAGGACCACACCGGCCCGATGGTCCATGAGTTCTTCCAGTATCTGGCACTGTTCCGGCAAATAGCCGAGATCGCTTAAAGTACACACCGTGCCGGGGCTGTCCGCATACAACAATCGCAGCACCATCAACATGCCACGATCAAGCGGACGGGTATTAATCCGCGCTCCAGAAAGTCCGCACTCGGCCAAGAACTCATCCTTCATGCGTGCGCGCTGCGCCTGCATCGGTTTAAAAGTCGGCTCTGCCACGTCGCACATACTTTGATAGATAGTCGCACATAATCGCAACCCTTCTTCCGGCCGCAGTTGTCCTATTGGCCGCAAATAACCATCGATCCGGCAACGGATTTCACAATAATTACGGCGAGCGACAATATGCAAATCCGACGCGCGTTCCTCAGTGGCTTCACCGATTAAGCGAATGATATAACGCTGAACATCCGATTCAGTCCCTCCCAGTCCATGACTCTCGCCCTTACTGAGGCGGTACAATTCCAATATGTTCCCCATGCCACAAGTGACAATTTGATAGACAAAGCCATGCCTTTTAACCGTCTCTTCATAGGCCAGCACATGTGGATCAAGCCGGTGGGAAGCAGACACGGCAAGTACGCATTGCCCCTTCTGCTGGGGCAACTCAACAAGACATATCAAACTGCGGTTAGCTAACTCTATTTCAAGCACTCCGCTCAAGGCAGATAAAACTTTTGCGCCCTGCCTGACCATACACAACAGATCGGAGCATGTTATTGCCATAAATATCTCCACCCATCAGTAACTAACGGTTTAACGCAGCGGCGGCGCAACCATTAAATCAAGGCTATCCAGCAACGATGCATCGTTGGTAGCAGTAAGACCTACATCATAGAATCGCCCCTGTTTGGAGAAAGTCACTACCCCGGTATCAATGCGGACCACTTTATAACCATTCGGCAACTGTTCACCTGTTTTCACATCCATGATGCCGCCTGAACGAAGCCGGAGCGTAGCGGTCAGAACCCCATTGCGCCCGAAGATTGACTTAACCAGAGGCAGGCCATTATTAACGGCTCCTTTATTCACCATCTTGGAAATTTTATCGAATTCAGCTTGAGCATTTGCCCTTGCGGTTTCAGCTTTAAGCAACATCAAATCCGTCTGTAACTTTTCCAGTTGCGCGGCAACGCTGTCAGCCGTTACCGCTGGCAATGCAGGCTTCTGCGCACCATGCTTCGCCTGAGCTGCCGGTAGCTCAGTAGATGACGTTTGCGCATATGTCAGGGAAAATACCGACGCCACAAATAGACTGATTATAAGCTGGCTAATTTTTTGCATAGAAAACTCCACTCAGCTTCCACTCAGGAAAACCATCAGATAACACAATTCTGGCGCTGGTCACTCTCAATCCGGGGAGCGGCTTACCTGAAAACAAAGCATCTGGAGATAATTGAGAAGTCAACGTCCAGTTATAAGTCTGCCAATCAGGATTGGCCCACATGCGTGTTTCTCCCTCCGGCAAAGGGGGCGGAGGCGGCGGCAAAACGGAAGCGCCCTCGGTCAAAGTTGGAGACGGCAAACCTAGCGCCTGAAAATAAGACATCAGCTCAATCAGCGCCTGATCTGTCGACTGCAATACATCGTCGTTGTTTTCCTGATCATGACTCTGCGACTGCCCAAACGGTATCAATACCTGTGCCTGCTCCCCACCATTGGAAATCACCGGGCCAGCCCGGAAAATATTGATAGCAGCAACCTGGAAAACATTGATCGGCATCCCGTCATGACGCTGATAACTCACAGAAACCGCATCAGCATCCAGCATAATGGCTTCAACCTGCCACCCCGCAAGCGATAAGGGAACTTTGGCTAAAGCTTTATTCCATGCAGCAAACTGCCATTCCATTGTCGGCTGCGTAAGCCACGGATGCGGCGGCGGAACTTCCACCACCTCATTGGATAAATCCGGTACCCTTATTTGCGTATTCTGCTGATGGATGTGCCATATCCACCAACCGCCGGCTAACAAAAACGCAATACCTGCGGTCATGGCAAAGATCTTAATTTGATGCTTCGACATTTCGCCGGTTAAACTCTCAAGCTGGCCGACAGATTTTCTCAATGCGGACTGCGGCAACAATTGCGCTAATGGCATCTCCAACCACGGCGATTCAAACTCCTTCGGCGCATAAATCGCATTCCACACCCCATTGGCTCCCTCGACCAACTGCACCGTATCGCGCAATTTCGCTTCGATTTCTTCACGAGTGCCGATTAAATCACGCCCAGCCATGATCGAGCCTTGATGTACCGCTACCAATGCATAATGCCCATCAGGCAAATGAAACGCACCTATCCAATTAGGCTTATCCACCGCTTTAGCAAGCACGGCCGCCAATGAGTAACAACCTGGCGCTCCTGCCTCTTTTGGTACATACCCGATCTGTATACTTCGCCCAGCACGATGCCGGACAACCAAAGTAAACCCTGCGGCAATCCCATTCCTACGGATGTTAGAACGTGTTAACACAGTGACAGGCGGTCGCCAGATGATGCCTGCGACCAAAGTTTTACCATATAGTTTGATTTGCATAGCGCGCTCCGCGCCTGTTTCAGTCTGGGTCATTTTTCAATCTACCACTATAGGGGTAATCATGACTACGATCACATTATGGTTTCTTTTACCCTGACGGCTCCCACCCAAGAATTGATTATCCGGGCTACCCAAACCATTACGATCACTGGTATCTGACTGTTGCTCGAACCCTGATAGCACCAGCGTTTCACCTGAATGTAGTCTCACCTTCTGACTGAATGCGCGTAAATCTATTGTCGGCAACTGCACCTGACCGGTCTCTTCCTTGCCGAATTTCTCCAGCCTCTTTAAATCGCTCAAACTAATGTTGTACTGCAACAATATTTGCTTGTCGGCCATTGCATAAGGCAGCATCAACATATTAAAACCCGTCGTCACTGTCGCCGGCTCGATCCCGACTGAAATGCCGACTTGTGGCGTTGAAGTACTAGAAATTGATGAAACATAACCGGTCTGCGTTGCAACCTGCATCGGTACTGCTTGCAAATTCAATGTAGTCACAGAAGGTTGAGTCACTATAGAGACTTTACCTTGATCCGATAACGCCTTGATCAGTAACTTACTGTCACTAAATGGCCCCTTGAGAATATGAATATTGGTACTGATATCACGCCCATCAGTAACACTGCTGCCTTCACCGCCCACGCCGATATGAGCGCTTTTATAGGCCAGTGACCAATCAACGCCATACTGATCAGACCTATCGAACGTCAGGTTAAGGATCTTGACATTAAGCACCACTTGCGTTGTCAATAATTTGTTCTGCTGATCAATATAATCTTTAATTCTATCGAGTACTTCAGGTGAGTCGGTCACCACCAATGATGCCGTCGCCATAGATAAAGTTAATTTACCTTCACCAGGTGTTAACATATTCGACACTGTTTTTTGGATCTCATCCATAACCGAACGGGTCAAAGAAGTCGCGAGAGTTTGGGAACTGCCGCTATTGCCGCTATCGCTTCCATTTAAGCCGCCGCCGAACGTTGCGCTGGTCGTCGCTGTCACGCTGGCAGACAATGCATCCGTACCCGGCAATGCATATATTTGAAATACCCGCGTCTCTGTTTTGAAAATATGTACTGTTCCATTATGTACCTTCCAATGCAATCCTGACGACAAAATGACCGAATCAAGCAAACCTGCCAAGGAACCATGCCAATTCACGTTTATTCTCATCTCTTCTGATTCACCGCTTTCAGATACTGACTGCGCGTTCGAATTGTCAACAACAATCCCCTGACCATTTTCTTTCTCCTCCAATGCCGGCGCCGCACTGGGATGCACTGCAAACCGCGCATCAGCGCTGATCTGCACCGGCACGCCACAGATACGCTTGATCTTTTCCGCAAACTGACTCAGCGTCATCGGTTCAGCTTCCTGCAAAGTCAACATGCAGGAAACCGTTTCCCCCTCCTTCTTTGATGGAATCTCCTTAGTTGATACCCAATAACCATGCTCATGCACATGCACCGCCGTCATGGCGGGAGTATTGCGCAACTCCTTAATAATACCGGTAGCATTTGCCATCTCGGCATCTGCCTGCCGATCGACATTAGAGATTGCCGCACAACCTGACAGGCCAGCCGCTATGCAGGGCAACAACACCAATCTGGAAAACGTCAAAAACTGGATATGCATGTTATTACCCCCGAGCCTGGACATGAACAAGCCGCTGTTCCTGATAAATATCGACAACGAAAGGACGATTCGCCATCGTGTAGGCTTCGAACAGCTCGCTTACCGCATGGATAAACGTGCCATTAAAACGCAGACTAGCTCGGATAGGGAAATCATAGGAAGCATCCCATACCACTTGGTAGCCAGATCTACTGGCCCATTCTTGTGTAACATCACGCAGAGTTTGCCCCGGAGTTGCTGTCCACACCGCCGCCGCAGGAACTGGCGTCAGCATCGGTGTTGCATAAACGGCGACACTTGACATACAGACAAGCACCGTAAAAACATATGTGATTATTTTGTTCATCGATTTTTCCAAAAAGAAAAAAATAGCCAAACAACCTATTAACAAAGCCCAGTGACCGAAGGAAAGCCCGCTTGCGAAACAACAACTACAGTATTTCCACCAGCGCTCCGTCAGATACAAACTTCCGCACACCATCCGGTAACTGTCTGGCAAGCAGACTTTCTACCCGTTTTCCTCTACCGTCGATAAGTCTGGAACCCTGCTTAAAACCTATCTGATCGGGCTCAGCACTCCATTTAAGCAACTCTCCGAAAGCGCGATGCAGCAACCCATTGTCGCCGGGGAGGCTATTTTTGCGGAAAATATAGACATGAGCCCCTGAAATAAACCCGCCCCAGAGGCACTGGCTGGCAACGTTGTCACACCAGGCATCGGTATTCACCCACGTCATATGTCGAGCAGCCAATGCCTGCCGCATCTTGCGACTCTTGATCACGCCAACGGAATGCTTATTAAGCAATTGCGCGCCGACTGAAGCATAGTTACGAAACAGCGCGGCTACATCAGTCTTGGCACGCACTGACTGCACACGCACTTCATACAACAACTCGCCAAAAATCAGTTGCATGAAAAATACGACGGCAATCCCAACAATCGCTAATGGCCACATTTATGTTCTCCTATTACTCTAGATTGGTTAATGCCAAATCATCAGATGCACAAAATTCTGTTCATCAGTGATGACTTCTCAAAATATGGGACCTGTTATTAGAAGAATGGAATACGCTGGCAATATTATATTTGCGATGTGGTCCAGCAATGAATGTCACTATACAAGTTCTTGTATTCTTTCGATTTACATTGGAACTCGCTTCTGGATAATCCACCAGCTCAGATCGTTGAAAAACAAGCGGCAAATCAGATTCCTGGCTGTTGCCATTTTCATCCGCTTCATACACAGCCAACACGCAACGCATACGATGGTTATTAGAAATCGGAGGTGTAGAGACGGTGACTAACACAGGGGCATTTGAATTATTAAAAAAAGGCTGACTCCGACTGTTTGCTTTACCGCCACTGCCAGCATAATAGTCACCTCCCTCTCCCTTACTTGACATTCCCGATGCAAGCCAATAACCACGACTAATTACCGCTTGACTTGCCAATAACCGCCTGCTTCCACTCGCATCTCTCCATTCCAAATCTGACTTATCGACATTAATTCCCTGACACACCAGCAATTCCCCCTGCTTGCTCATGGACACATTACCTAACGCAGGGCACTTGCCGCCGACAAGATTTCCAGTTTGAGTGTTTATCACTAAGTTATTGCCAACAATGACATTCTTATCTGCATGAACATCACCGGCAGCCAAAGTCCCTTTATTACTGGGATTAGCATTACCATCAAGGATAAACAACGTGCCATGTTCTGGATTGACAACCACTTCACCATCGCTATTTTGTTCAATATAGGAGGGTTTTCCCTGAGAGCGGGAAGAGAAGGCGATCTTATTCACACCATTAACCATGCCGGGGCCTTGCATCGACAGCATATCCACCTGCTCAAGGCCATTCCCCCCCATATTGATGCTGGTTTCCATCCTATTCCATTCTGGATGTCCGCCTATTTTTTGTCGATGAAGCAAATCGCCCGCCAATGTTCCTGGGCCATAGATTGACGCATCCCGCATGAACGGAGCATAAAAAATACGGCCAATTTCCTTGGGTTGTTCATTAAAAAAACCAGCAAAAGATTCAGGCGCATTGACCTGGCCATAACTATTCCAATAAGTGGCCGGATTACGATGATCTCGATTTCTGTAATCCAGATACAGACCGCCAACCCCAATCAATTGCGCAATCTTCATCGAATGTTCAGCAACATTTGGTTGTTTTCCATCGGCCATTGCCGGAACGGTATAAACCAACGGATCAATGCGTTTTTTGCCATTAGGCAGTATGACAACTCGTAATACGCCATCATATTTTTGACCAAGCGGATTGACCGTATTCTGGTCAAGCCCCGGCGGTAAATAAGGGGTCATCTCTGCCCAATTAATTGGCGCTGGAGTGGGTCCACGACTTAGAGCGACATAATTATCATTAACATAATCCACCACCGCATCGCCAAGATGCTGGATCTGCCCGGCGACGACCTGATTCACCAACATATCACTCTGCCTATTCAGATAAATCACACCAACTACCATCATTGATGCCAGTACTATCAGAGCAACAGTCACCTCCAGCAAAGTGAAACCTGCATCATGGCGGCTTATCATCGATACAGATACAGACTCATCATCATGCATAACATGCATAAATAGTCCTTCTTAATCATTAAGTAAGAAAACCTATTCCATCCGATAAACTATTTATCCCCAAAGCGATCCCGCCCCAAGGGAACTACACTGCGGCCCACTCATGTCTGGCTACCTATTGAAAAGCGCCACAATCAATCCAGCGACTGCCAGACCTGGGCCGAAAGGTATCTGTGGCGCCGTTCTCATTCTGCGTAGCCGCCAAATCGTCAGATAACTTATTAATGTGAAACTGGCTGCAAGCAAAATCACTAATGGGAGCGCCTCCACCCCCAACCAAGCCCCGAGCGCCGCCAAAAATTTAGCATCTCCCATTCCCAATGCATCACGCTGGCCCCATTGCCGAGCAATCCACGCTACCAGCCTGAAAAACAGATATCCGCAAACCGCGCCGCTGACGGCCAAAGGTAGTGCCACAAAGCCGGCAGAATACAGATTGAACAGCAACCCTAACCATAACAAAGGAAGCGTCAGTTGATCGGGCAGCAACATATACTCGAAATCAATTACCGCCAGTGCAATCAACATCGAACTCAGCACCAATAACCCTAACAACGAGTAACTCCAGCCCAGATCCAAAGCCAGTAAAGAAAACAGTACCGCTACCGCGCCTTCAACCAGTGGATAGCGTATAGAAATCGTACCGTTACAGTATCGACAGAGCCCTTTCTGGTATAAATAGCTCAACAGGGGAATGTTATCGCGGACCGCTAACACATGGCTGCAACGTGGACAATGGGAGCGGGGAAAACAGAGATTAAAGCTAGCAGCCTCATCATTGATTTCAGAGTCATTGATTTCAGAGAAAAGCATAATCGGCAGGCGGCAGATCACCACATTAAGAAAACTTCCGACACACAGCCCCAGCAACCCTGACGCCAGAACCAAACATCCGGTAGAAGATTGCAACCACCCTATCACCATGATGATCTCCCGGCAGATTCAGCACACAATGAACCCCATTAAATAAGGGAAACAACAACAAAACCAGAGAAACCGGCGACTTCCCTCACCAAGAAAATGCAGCTTGAGAAGCCTTCACCAAGCTTGCCAAGCCACATACCACATCAAAACAATCAATGTTCTAAAATCAATGTTCTAACTGGCGGAAACAAGCGTCACGGTATTTGCATCATTGGCATTACATGCTGATTCAATTTGCGCCAAAGTCGAATCTGGTTTAATTTCTATGCCAGATTTCTGCCCTTTTCCACCTCCGCCACCCACGGTCATTTTCGACCAACCGGCAACCCGCAATTTCAGCGAAAGTTGTTGACAAGCCTCATCAGGCACATTTTGATACTCAATCTTAAAAGTCTGAGCAGTGGTATCTCCCGGAGAAATGATTACCTTGCCATTCCAACTATTAAAAATAATCCCGCTCTTACCATCCTGAGTCATATTGGCGGGAACGACTTTGTAATCAATGGCAATCTTGTTATCCAAACTGTCATAGCCTTTGGCGCCATTTTTAATTGACTTCAAATTTGCAGCCATCTGAGTAATATTCGACGATTCGGTTGAAATTTCCGAAGCCCGAAACAACTTACCAATTCCGGCGGCGGCGGCGGCCAATATCACAATACCGACAATCATCACCACCAATGCTTCAATCAGCGTAAAACCCGATTGACGCCTGGCGCCACGCAGTACATTGACTTTCTTATTCATGCTAATCACTCCAAAATCAAAATAACAGACGCATTACCACTCACATACCAACCAGATAAAACAAAATATTAACGCAATAATAACATACATTTAAATATTTAAAACACTTTAGTATTTCATATTGAAACTAATGTTATAGATTCCAATTATAAAAATAAAATTGCTTAAATCGCTCAAAAATCATACAAACAATCGTTAAAAACTATCAAATATTTTAATTTCTATCGTGAATATCGATTAAAATTGATAATATAGCCTATTAAAAAACCAATGTATTTTGTCATACCAATCAGTTGAAAATAATTAATCATTAAATTTATTAATAAATTTAATGATGTTGTTGTTAAGATTCGCTGTTGTACCGCGTTTATCATCGATAACTTTTTTGTAAAAATGGGGGATGTGACAGTGCACTTTGTTGAAGGAAAATGCCTTTCATTAACCAAGGTTTTTTTAAACGCCGAAAGCGAATTTTTGCTCGCCATCTATTGAGAAAGGAATAGGGCTCAATTAAAGCAAAATAATACCAATCTCATCTTTTAAATAACAGAACGAAATACACATAATGATCATAAGTTGATCAGATAAAAAAATAAAATTAAGTCATTAATCCAGATAAATAGAAAATAACTCTATTAATTACCCTGTCTGAATTATAAAAACAATATAAATATGTGGATATGTAACATCATTAATAAATTCATCTTGCTCTTCCTATTAATTAATGATAATTATAAAATAAAAAATATATGTATACCTTGCCACTTATAATTTCACTATTTAACTACAAGTGATTTAAATAAATCACTGAACAAATATTTATTATAGATAATAACCCGCTAAATTCAGGTTGTTGCGGTAGCTATACCCATAATTCGTGACTAATGAAAATAAAGTGAAAAACACTTTCTGAATATTTTAAATGTAAATAATAAACAAAGGAAAAAATCATGGCTATAACTCCAGAACAAATTGCTGTTGACTATCCTATTCCCACTTATCGATTTGTTGTGTCGATTGGTGATGAACAAATTCCTTTTACCAGCGTTTCTGGACTCGATATTTCTCATGACGTAATCGAGTATAAAGATGGCATCGGTAATTACTATAAAATGCCAGGCCAACGTCAGTCTATTAATATTACTTTACGCAAAGGTATATTCTCCGGCGATACCAAACTTTTTGACTGGATTAATTCTATTCAGCTTAATCAGGTTGAAAAAAAAGATATCTCTATTAGCTTAACCAATGAAACAGGCACTGAAATTTTAATGTCCTGGAGCGTGGCGAATGCCTTTCCAACCTCATTAACCTCCCCTTCTTTTGATGCCGCCAGTAATGAAATTGCAATTCAGGAAATCACCCTGACAGCAGACCGAGTGACAATTCAAGCAGCCTAATCAAGCTGCCAATACGCCGACAAATGATCATCACAATGTATGACTCATCATTCTGCAATTCATGCAGAATATCACCTAATAATTGGAGGCAATATGCCAACGATACCAACCTATCCCGGCGTTTATATTGAAGAAGACGCCTCACTCGCACTCTCAGTTAGCTCGGGAGCAACAGCAGTGCCTGTTTTCGCCGTTGCAAATGACAATTCATTTTTACCCACAGATGTTCCAGTCCGTATTAATAGCTGGCTGGATTATTTGGCGCTAAAAGGTGAGCAATTTGATCCTAAAAATATCGTTGATGTTTCACTGCGAGCCTATTTTATTAACGGCGGGGGATATGGCTATCTCATCAGAACTCAAGATTTAGAAAAGCAGGTCCCAGTACTTGACGATGTGACATTACTGGTTGCCGCCGGAGAAACCATCAACAATGCCGTCAGCACACTTTGCCAACCGGGCAAAGGCTTATTTGCCATTTTTGATGGCCCAACGACCGCGTTAAAATCTGATGGCACATCCCGAGATAATTATGATCAAAACCCGTTTGCCGCCGTTTATTATCCCTGGCTAACGGCAGATTGGGCAACCGATACCCTAATTCCCCCAAGCGCCGCCATTGCCGGCATCTATTGCTCGGTTGACCGCTCCCGTGGCGTTTGGAAAGCACCCGCCAATGTCATGTTACAAGGTGGGATGAAACCGATATTTAAAGTTACCGATGATTTACAAGGCATCTATAACACCGGCAAAGCGATTAATATCATCCGCGAATTTCCGAACACTGGCGCCACAGTCTGGGGCGCCCGCACGCTTGAGGACAGTGATAACTGGCGTTATATCCCAGTTCGCCGCCTGTTTAACAGCGCAGAACGAGACATTAAAAACGCCATGAGTTTCGCGGTGTTTGAGCCTAACAACCAACCCACCTGGAAAGCCGTCCAGCGGGCTATCGATAACTATCTCTATGCTCTCTGGCAACAAGGCGGACTGATGGGCAACAAAGCCGAGCAGGCTTATTTTGTCCAAATCGGCAAAGGTATCACCATGACCGATGACGATATCAAACAAGGCAAAATGATTGTCAAAGTGGGTCTGGCGGCGGTTCGTCCAGCCGAGTTCATTATCTTGCAGTTCACGCAGGATATCGCACAATAATTGGAGGCAGAATGCCAACAACACCAACCTACCCCGGCGTCTATATTGAAGAAGATGCATCACTGGCGCTTTCTGTCAGCCAAGGAAACACCGCAATCCCCGTTTTCATTGGCCGTTTCTCACCTAAAAAAACCGGCACAAAGCCACAAGCGACGCGCGTTAGTAGCTGGCTGGATTTCACTCACTTATTTAATGTGGGTTGTATTACCTCAATAACAATCAAATCAACTGCGCCTACTCCACCGCCGCCCCCTGAAAAAGCGGACAGCAATGCAGAAGTTGCCGCCATGACCGATATCGCCCCTGATGCAGACGATACCGGCACAGATTACACTTACGAGGTGACTGTCGGCACTTATACAACGAGCAGTGATGCTTTAAGACTTTATTTTCAGAATGGCGGCGGGCCCTGTTATATCCTGCCCATCGCTAATACTGAAGATAGCGCCACTCTGGCATTAATCCCCGAATTAATTGAGCAGGCTTTAGAAATCACCTTAATAGTTTGCCCTGAGCAGGATGCCAGTTACCAAAGTCAAATATACAACAGCCTCACACCTTCATTACTGAATGCAGGCTACTTCCTGATCGCTGACAATCAGAATAAAACAACCGCCATCAGCACTAACGTCGCATCACAAACTGCCGCTTATTATCCTGCGGTGAGAGTCTCACAGCTTATTCAAGCGGAAGAGAACTCGATAACCGTTTCAGGTTATGAGGATGCAACAACAAAACCGGATGTCGTCAAAAATCTGGCGCAACTCAAAGAGAAGAACAAAAACGTCTACCAGCAGACGGTTAATGCAATAAAGAGCGCAATAACATCCAATGGCAACATCATTCCTGCCAGCGCAGTGATAGCAGGCGTATATTGCGCCACTGACGCCAGCCGTGGCGTCTGGAAAGCACCGGCGAATGTTGTACTTAGCGGAATTAGTGATGTAGCCGAACGGCTTACTGACGATGAACAAGGGGAGATGAATTCGAAAGGCATCAATGCTATTCGCTATTTCAGCCACAAAGGTTTTGTCGTGTGGGGCGCTCGTACTCTGCAAAACAATGACAACTGGCGTTACATCCCAGTTCGTCGCTTATTTAATAGCGCAGAACGGGACATCAAGCAAGCAATGCGATTTGCCGTCTTTGAACCCAACAGCCAACCCACTTGGGAACGGGTGAAATCAGCCATTGACAACTATCTCTATTCCTTATGGCAACAAGGAGCACTCGCGGGAAATAAACCACAAGAAGCCTATTTTGTCCAAATCGGCCAGGGTATCACCATGTCCGACGACGACATTAAACAAGGGAAAATGATCGTCAAAATTGGCATGGCGGCGGTACGCCCGGCTGAATTTATTATCCTCCAATTTAGCCAAAATGTAGCCCAGTAACCGTACCGAGACGCGGCTTAACACCGCGTCTACTCAGCCATTTGAGGAGATGATAATGGAGATAAAACAGCCAGGCGTTGCGATAACGGAAAATCTAATATCCCTAAAACCGGATAATGAATTTATCGGCGTACCGGTCTTTATTGGTTATACCCGACCGGTCACAAATGAAAATACTAACGATAACCTTACCATCAAACTAAACAGCCTGGCCGATTTTCCCCTAATCTGGGACAAGTCAGGATTAATGTACTATTCCGTGCGCCACTTCTTTGAAAACGACGGTCAACAAGCTTATGTCCTGTCTCTGGGTTCTGATAAGCAGCTAAAAGATCTCCCGTCATTGCTCACCACACTGCAACAGGATTGGGTTAAACAGGCAATCGCCACAGAGAACGAAATCACATTGATTGTTGTCCCTGATATTGTCCATCTTCTTAATCCGATAAAAACAGGCCAACACAATAAAATTCAGCTCTGGTTACAATCATGGCAATCAGTACTCGATCTTTGCAAAAGTCGTCGCGGTATCATGGGATTACTGGATGCGCCAGACGATCCAATATTGGCCGCTGAATGTTTAAAACAGTTTTCTTCCTCTGATCGACAATGGGGCGCACTCTATTGGCCAAGGGTGAAAAGCGCCTACCAGGAAAACGGCCAGTCTATCGTGCTCTCACCGACCGCTGCGGTTGCTGCCGTCATCCAACACCACGATAACCACACGGCTGTCTGGCATGCGCCAGCCAATGTCGCGTTAGCCAAAGTGATCAGCCCAATACGTTCCTATATTGAAGCTGATGCTCTCTTTAACCCAGAGGGTACCTCACTGAATCTGGTGCGCAGTTTTCCCGGTAAAGGCATCAGAATCTGGGGATGCCGAACATTGGACAACACTCCCGGCTCCCCTTGGCGCTATATTCAGATCCGCCGTTTGATTTCCTATATCGAAGCCCATATGACTCAACTGGGCCGAGCCTTTGTCTTTGAGCCGAATAACGCCATTACCTGGATGAAATTTAAAGGTCAAGCCCACAACTGGCTGCGTCAGTTATGGCTAAAAGGCGGACTAAGGGGAACCCAGGAAGATCAAGCATTTGAAGTACTACTGGGCGTTGACGAATCAATGAGCGAAGAGGATCTGCGGGCCGGAAAAATGATCATCAAGATCAGACTGGCCGTTTTAATTCCGGCGGAATTCATTGAGCTGAATCTGACATTTGATACCCGTGCCGGTACCATACCGAGTTAAACAGGGGCAAAATATGAACAACCTCTACACCCCATCGGTGTCACACCGTTTTATCGCCAGTTTCCTGTTTAATAATATTCCTAGCCCACTGGATATTGCCTTTCAGCGTATATCGGGCCTTAACCGTGAACTGCAAACCACCCAACACAGTCAAGGTGGAGAAAACGCCCGCAATACCTGGCTGGTGGAGAAGATCCAGCATGGCAGTTTGATACTAGAACGCGGCGTGATGACAGTCACCCCGTTAACTTTAATCTTTGATCGCATCCTGCGCGGAGAAAAAGCGACTTATGCCGATGTTGTCATCATGTTACTGAATGAAAATGCGTTACCAGTGGCAAGCTGGACATTAAGTAATGCCTTACCGGTTCGCTGGTCCACCAGCGACTTTGATGCCAATAGCAATGCCGTTTTGGTGAACTCGTTGGAATTACGTTATCAGGATATGCGCTGGTTAGGAGCGAAAATATGACCGTCGAAATTAAGGAACTGATTATTCAAGTCAAAGTCACCGACTCCGTGAACGATTCCGCTCCTTCACGGACGTTAGCTCAGGAAGCGCTGGATAATGCCCGTCTGATTGAGATAGTGAAACGGGAAGTATTAGACGCATTGCGTGAAGCAGGAGGTCACTATGAGCTTAATTGAACGTAGCCTATCCAGACTCACTCTCTCCGCCTTCAAAGACCGGGAAGGTAAAGTCTCGGTAGGCAGTTTACAAGCCATGTATAACCCCGACGCCATCCAACTCGATTATCAGACTCGCTATCAACAAGATGAAAGCGTTAACAGCGCCAGTCAAAGCAGCCGCTATGTGTTATCCCAACCCGCCGGTCTGTCATTAGTCCTGTTATTTGATGCCACGATGCCCGGCAATAACACCCCGGTAGAAACCCAACTGGCGACGCTAAAATCCCTATGTGCGGTTGATGCCAGCACCCACGTTCCCCACTTTCTTAAAATCAAATGGGGCAAAATGCGTTGGGAAAACAAAGGCTATTTTGCCTGCCGAGCCAGCGGCCTCGCCATTAATTACACCCTATTTGATCGTGATGCGACTCCGTTACGGGCTAGCGCCACTTTATCTTTAGTCGCAGACGAAAGCTTGGTTATTCAAGCCACCGAGCAACAACTAAAATCACCGCCAGTTACCGCAGTCAGCGTAACCGATATGATCTCCCTGCCCTTAATCGCCTTAGGTGCCGGAGCTTCTTTAGCTGGCGGCATTGATTATCTCTCCCTAGCTTGGCAAAACGATCTGGATAATCTTGATGACTTCACTCCCGGTCAAACACTGCAAGCGCAGGGGGATGCATGAAGACACCCGCAATAACCATTAAAATAGATGGAAAAACACTCAACCAATTCTCTGTCATCACGCTTACTGTCAACCATCACATCAATGGTATCCCTTCGGCTAACATCACCTTAAATATAGCCGGTGATGCCAGCCAAATTTTTAGCGCCAAGGCACAAGCTGAACTGGCAAACTGCCGTCCGAATCATGAACTTATCGTCCAGATGCAAAAAACGGTATTGTTTAAGGGGATCATTGTTCGGCAAGCGCTTAAGTTCAAAGGCCAAGACAGCCTAATTACCCTGACAGCCAAACATCCGCTACAAAAACTCACTCACGGCCTCCATTCGCAACTATTCAGTCAACAGAGTGACGAAGCGATTATTAGAAAGTTATGCAGTCAAATAGGTATAACCGCAACAATAAAACAAGCCCCTCAACTTAAAACGGTGCATGAACAAATGGTGCAGTTCCGTTGCAATGACTGGACCTTTTTAAAAAATCGTCTGCTTGCCACGAACACCTGGCTGCTGCCCGGTAACGAGACGGTCACGCTGATTACGCCGAAAGCGCTTAATCAATCAACCGTGCATACTGTTCGCCAACGGGCCAACGATCAGGACATTGTGCTGTTTGAAGCGAATCTACAATGGGATAACCAACATAGCCCTAAAACGGTGAGCGTACACTCTTGGGACATTAGCCAACAAAAGCTATCTCAGGCAATTCAAGCAAAAAACAGCGGCCTTGGCGGTGGTCAACTTGCCACAGATGGCCTGTCAGATCTAACCAATCAAGAGTGGCAATGGACTTTCAGCTACCCACTGGATAATGAACAAGCCAGACATCTTGCTCAAGGCATTATGGACAACCGGCGAAGCCATAATATATCCGGCAATGTTGAAGTCGAAGGCGATGATCGTTATCAACCGGGGGATGTTCTGGCGTTAAGCGGCTTTGGTCAGGGGATGGATGGTCAAGCCATTATCACCGGCGTCAGTCAAACGCTCTCACAGCGACAAGGCTGGCGTACCCGGTTAACACTCGGTTTATTGCCGGAAACGGAGCATGCAGTACCGCAAGTAAAAGAGCTACACATCGGCGTCGTGGAAAAATACCAGCAAGACCAACAATCACTGGACCGTATTCCGGTCAAAATACCGGCCCTAAACTTAACTAATGGCGTACTTTTCGCTCGCTTGGGTAAACCCTACGCCAGTCATGAAAGTGGATTTTGCTTCTATCCTGAACCGGGTGATGAGGTGATTGTCGGCTTTTTTGAATGCGATCCCCGTTTCCCGGTGATATTAGGTTCTATGCACAACCCGAAAAATAAATCCCCGCTAGAGCCGAGTGAAAAAAATCCGGTAAAAACGTTGGTAATCAAACAAGGGAATAATCAGCAAGCATTAGCCTTCGATAATCAAAATAAAACCCTCGCATTGAATAGCGGAAAAAATACCGTATCTCTGCAACAGGATAAAGACATCACGCTGAATTCAACTAAGAATCTCATTACTCATGCGCAAGAAATTAACCTACAGGCTGAAAAATCCCTCTCCGCCGCCGGAAAATCTGGCGTTGATATTAAAGGGGCGAAAATTAACCTAACACAATAACAAGGCAATAAGATGACAAATAAAATATTGACCGATATTTATGGCCGCGGTTGGGCATTTCCGCCACAGTTTTTTATCAATGACAACCCGCCTGAAATACAATCCGGCGTCATCATGGCGGAGGGAGCAGAAAATGTCCGCCAGAGTGTAAATATTCTTTTTCTTACTGAACCCGGCGAACGGATTATGCGTGAAGACTATGGCTGTGGTCTGAATGATTATCTGTTTGCCAATATCAGCGATGAATTGATGGCGGAAATTCAAACCCGCATTGAAGAACGAGTATTACGCTATGAGCCGCGTGCGGAAATTACCGAGATTCAAGTAAACCAGAGAACAAACTTACCCAATACCCTGCATGTTCAAGTCACTTACGCCCTAAGGGGCAGCGACATCAGCCAGCAGCTTGAAGGCGTCCTTGAAGTTAACGAAGGCCGGGTACGGGTGAACCTATGAGTAAGCAACTGGTAGTTGATGGCGACAACCTGCTATTCGAACCGTTATTTGGCAACCGGCAAGTTACCATCCTGGGACCAGCGACCATTCGGGGCAGCGGACACGCCAAAATCCAGGGCAAAAAAATCGTTATTGCGGGTGATGAAAAAAAAGTACAGCTTCAAGCACAATATATTACCCCTAGCCATCCGGTACCCGGTATGGGAATCGTCACCATTGCTCAATTAAATGCCAGCCAGCAAGTAAACTTTTGCCGCACTCCTGCCTCGATGATTATTGTCGGGCAACAATTTATCGCTCGTTTTACCCCGACGCAACCTGCTAATAATCCATCGACGGGCCCAGATGTGACAACGCCGAGTATGGGAAAAGGTCGTTTTATTGCCAGTCAATATAGTGTCACTGCCGGATAAATATAGTGTCACTACCGGATAAATATAGTGTCACTGCCGGATAAATAACCTCTTCAACCTTATTTTTAAATAACAACGATCTCCTGAAAAACGATCAGGAATATATGCAAATAACAGGTGGTATAAATATGGGACAGGCCGAGTTAGACAATAAACTCTCTGCTATTGTGCCAGATACTGAATTTAAACTTGATGAAAGAAGTACGCTGGATATTTTAAACTGGCTTAAAGAATACACCGCAATCATCCCTTTCGATCAAGAGAAAAAACAGTTCTGGGATAGTTTTTACTTTATTCAGGAAAATAGTCCTCAGCAATTAGCCGATATTTACCAACATGCTAACAAAGCGGATGGCCTTTTACCCGCACATCAAGTTTTTGTACTGGCTTTTTTAAAACTATTAGAAACAACCAACCGCTTATTAAACACCTTCCCGGCACGACACCGTGATCTTTATTACCGGGAATTACTGGGGCTGAATCCCAGAAACGCCCAAGCGGATAGTGTTGCCATCGGCATTAGCCTGAATACCAATAACGAGGAATTTCTGGTACCACAAGGCACGCTGTTTGATGCCGGGCAGGATAGCGCAGGAAACCCGTTACAATATGCATCAGACATGGATTTATTGGCGAATCAAGGGGAGCTGACCGATTTACGTTGGCATCGGAAAGAGGGTAACAATGGCTGGCAATCAGCGATACCTTTTAACCTTTCGAATAACATTGCATTACCTGAAAATGGCATTCAACTTTTTAGCCCAACAGCCCATGATATGCCGGTTCTATCCGGTTATCTGATCACTTCATCTTTATTTGCTATGTCCGCTGGAGAACGTCATATCACATTGACGCTGGAAAACGATTGGCAAGGTCAAGCTGAACACCTCACCGCTAAAATCAGTGCAGCAGATCACTGGTTATCGTTATCGGTAAATCTTGCTAACAAAACCACTATTGAACTTAAATTATCATCCACAGATGATCCTACCAGCCCGCCAGATAACCTTGATGGCATGACATTCGACGTACCGGTACTAAAATTAGGCGCCACTCAGCAACCCTCGTTGCCCAAAATTACCGGTATTGAAATCAATATTAACGGCAACCGCAATGTGCACTATGCCTCTGATAGCGGTATCGAACAGGCGGATACCACCAGTTTCCCCTTTGGTCAATCGCCATTGCCAGGTTCCGGCTTTAATCTGGTTGCCCCTGAATGGTATGGTTCCGAAAATGCGATACTGACCCTTACGCCTCAATGGGTTGGCTTACCTACCAAGAGTTTTAAAGCGTGGTATAAAGGGTACAACCCTGAACCTGACAATAGCGCATTTAAAGTACAGGGTTACTTAATCACGCCTCAGGAAAGAAAGACGATTAATGGACTCCAATCATTATTCAGTGGAGATAACGAACCGCAAGGGCAAAGCCTAACTTTTACTTTACCTGCAATGGATTACCCTCTCGCAGACAGCCCCTCACCCAATGATTGGCCTGCTTCAATACGCATAGAACTGGCCGAACAGGATTTTATGCATGCCCAATACTGGCAAAATCCTACTGACAAAAACGTACCCTACACTCCGCAAATCAGTGCGTTGCAAATCACATTCAGCGCTAAAGTAAAAACTGAGCAATACACCGTTTATCCTCTGACACCTTTTGGTTGGGGTAATGCCAACACAGAAACGCCAACACTCACTCATGAAGCATTCTACTTAGGCTTTACGGATGTACTGCCGGGGCAAACTTTGTCTCTCTACTGGCAACTAGTCGGTTTTAAAGCGCTCAATTTATCCTGGTTTTACCTCAACACCAGCAACACTTGGAACAAATTGGATAAATTAGTTGATGATCAAACTCGTCACCTATTTGACCGGGGTATCTGGCGTACCTTATTACCACAGGATGCATCAAATCAGTCTGCCTTGATGCCAGTGGGACGATACTGGCTAAAAGCAGAGATAACTGATCAGACTAAGCCTCAGGATTACCCACGCATTAAGGGCCTGCTGTATAACGCCGCCACGGCGACTTTAATCAACCCAGAAACCGTTGAGCAGGAGCACTTTATCAACGGATTGATCGCCAACAGCATTAAACAACCGGTCAACGCATCTGTTGCAATCAGTAGCGTCACACAACCCTGGGCCTCCTGGAACGGTCGCCCACCAGAAACCGGGCAATCCTTCCTGACGAGGGTCCCTGCCCGATTGTCACACCGTAATCGGGTACTGAGTTGGGGAAATATCGCCACCTTGCTAAAAGATCATTTTGTCAGCTTATTTGACGTCCAATCCCCCTCCGTCAATGAATTAACCAAAATCCCGGCGCCGGAAATACAACGACTGATTGTGATCCCTGACAGCCGTTATAAAGATAACGATGATGCACTACGTCCAACACTAAACCCGGCTCGATTGACAGAGATGGTCGAATGGCTAAGCCAATTAAGCAGCCTCTGGACAACCATTGAAATTGACAATCCCACCTACGTTGATGTCCTGATCCGCTATCAACTGGTGTTTGCTCCAGGCGTTAACCCTGATTACGGTCATTATCAGTTACAACAGGAATTAAGCCGAAAATATATGCCGTGGGGAGAAAATAGCGCTATTGGCGTCACAACCGGTAATCGCATTGACTACTACCCCTTGTTAGCCGCCATCCAACAATCCCCGCTGGTAGAACGCGTCACTGACCTAAGTATGACAATCGCCAACCATCCCACCAGCGCGGTGGGTGAAAGTATCGAGGCTGCCGATAACGAGGTACTGATTCTAGTCTGGCCTGATGACACTTCCCCAAGCCAAGGAGTTGATAATGAATAATCAGGATGCGCTATTCCCCATTGTTAAAGACGATATTACCTTTGACGCCTTACTCTCGCAGGCCAAGACCGTTATTGAACAGCAATCCGGCCAATGTTGGAGCAATACCAGTACCAGCGATCCCGGAATCACCTTACTAGAAGCGTGCTGCTACGGCGCTTCCGATCTGGCCTATCGTCATTCACTGCCGCTCAGGGATCTGCTTACCCCGAAAGAAGAGCAACAACCTCCCAATGACGGCATTTTCCCGCAAGAGTTTGGCCCGCAACAAATGCTGACTTGTGGACCGATTACTGTGGAAGATTATCGCCGGGCTTTGCTGGACCTGCATAGCAGCGACGCAGCGAGTGAAAAAAACACAGATTATTTTTTCTTTAACGATGTACAGCTTATTCGCGAACCTGAAAATCAACGTTATGAATACTGGTATAACAAAGAAAAACGTGAATACAGTTTCACTTCAACCCCAAATAGCGAACGATTAACGTTAAGAGGAAATTATTGGCTCTATTTACTCCCTAGCCGGGAAACTGAAAACAATAAAACACTCGCTCAGAAAAGTTTGCAGACTTTCCTGAAAAATAATCGTAACTTGGGGGAATCTGTCAGCCATATTATCTGGCTACAACCCACCGATTTTCCTCTACAAATTGACATTGAACTTGATGATGATGTCAACGATATCGCCGGCATATTTGCCCAAGTTTATATAACAGCGGAACAGATGGCGCAGGCAAAACCCGAACGATATACCACGCAAACCATAAAAGATCAGGGTTACAGTAACGAAGAGATATTCTCCGGCCCCTATTTGCGTCACGGCTGGATACCGACATTACCGCAAGTCAAAGATTACACCGGCGCTACCGTATTAAATTTAAGCCACTTGGTTAATCAATTACTGGCAATTAAAGGGGTGCAAAATATCACCCGATTAGCTCTCACTCAGCACGATGAAATCATTTCCCCGCTACCGAACGATAATTGGTCCTGGAAAATCGCCCAAGGATATTACCCCAGATTATGGGGCAGCGATCCACTGGCATTAATTACCTCATCAAACAGTCCACTCACCATTACCGCCAAAGGTGGAATTAATATTATCGTTTCCAAACAACAAATAGAGGAAAAAATCATTGCCGATCCGCTAATTAATACCCAGCCGGAATTATTAAATTGGGGAAAACATCGAAAAGTCCTGGATTACTATCCGGTAAGCAATAAATTACCTGCTTGCTATGGATTACAAACCTATGCCAATAGCCAACAACAGATACAATTACACCAATTTATGCTGCCGTTTGAACAGATGCTGGCTAATGGCTGCGCCGAACTCGACTTGCTGCCAAAACTGTTGGCGTTTAAACAACGAGAAAATAACGTCTACGGTATTCAATGGCCTTTTAAAGCTGATACGGTCAATCAGCAAGTTCATCAAAATATAGCATCTGAATTGCTAACAAAGCTCAACAACGATTCACAAATCTCTCATCAAGGCGCTATTCAAACCAAAAACTATGCAAAAGAGCTGACAATTGTAGATTATCTACTAGGCTATTTTGGCACTCAGCGCGCTGCCCGGCCACTTACCCTAGATTTACTGGATTTTTTATCTACCCAACGGGGATACCTGGCTCAACAGCCCGAACTGGCCTATCAGCGTAACAATATTCGTATCGATAAGGTGTCAGCGCTCCAGAAACGTATCGCTGCCCGGCTAGGTCTGGGCGGAGAGTGTTTTAGTGAAACGCCTAATCTGGCTAACTTGCCTTTCTATTTGATTGAACATCGTCAACTCTTACCGGTAAAACCTGACAAAGCATTTGATACCGAGCAAAAACCTGATTCTCTAATAGTTGAAGGCGATCAATTAAAAATTACCCAGCAAGGTACAGCAGGCCGGTTACTGCAAGGACAGGTAATCAATCTCATTGTCTATGAAGGTGATAATAAACTCGTATTACGTGGTCAAATGATTACTGATGTCACAGAAGATACCTTCTCTCTTAGTATCAGTAACAGCAGCGAACTGGAGCGTAATCTGAGCAGAGTGCAACAGGCATTTGAGCAAGATAAACTGCGCTGGCTAAACAGTCCGGTATGGCTGGAAGACATGGATTATCAATTGGTTTATACCAATCAAGCCTATCAAAGCGATGCCGAAGATGAACGCTGGATCACTTCCAGCACTCAAAGCCCCTTTCCAGCGATGATCGAAGAAAATGATGAAATTACACTGAAATATGTGATTACCCCATCCAAACCAACCCAAGAAACTGATTATGAACTCAAAGCAACAGTGGTTAAATTTGATCGCATTCAAGGAAAGATACTCATTAAACGCAGTAAAGATTCATCAGGTAATTTTCCACCAGAGGCAGAAGCATGGCGCTATCGTTGGTATTTCTCCAGCGAAAAATATGCTTTAGCTGATCGCTTTTCATTCGTGGTCAGTGTGGTGATTAATCGCCAACTCATTGAGAATGAGGGCGTTGATCCTTATAAATTGGAATCTTGGGTGAAAACCGAAATTTTATCTGAGTTTCCCGCTCATCTTTCCATGATTATTCACTGGCTGTCACCGGAACATTTTAATAACTTTGCCAGTACCTATAAACGTTGGCAAAATAATGGCGCTCCTTTAGGAGACGAGGCATATAACATTTTAGAAACCTTAACCTTAGGAAGAGTACCTTCCGCGGTAACAGGTATTGGTAGTATGCGAATCGCTACCGCACAGCAGCGTATTGAGGTAATTGGTGAATCCGGTACTGAATGGAATACAGAAGTCATTATCAGCAACCAGTTATTATATGTACCCTACTCTAGTAAAAATATTTAAATACTAACATTTTAAAATTCTCAGATTTAACCTGCGAATGAGAAATCAAGAAAATAGAATTATTTGATAATTTATACAAGGTGATAAAATGGCAAATAAATATAACCCGTATAATTCAGAAAACAATTTAGAAAATACTCATCTTAAATCAACAGGTCCTTCAACAAATGATCTAAAAAGCCGTTTTAAAGAAGGCAGTATTCCCCTACAAACCGATTATTCTGACTTGATTGATATTGCTGACATTGGCCGCAAAGCAACCGGGCAAGCCCCCGGACAATCAGGAGAACCTGGTGATGGCTTGAGTTTGACGGATGACGGAACTTTACAGACAATTATTAATTCAACTGGCGGACTGCATTTTGATAAAAAAGCGTTAGCAATTAAACCTTACAATGGGATTAACGTTGATAATAATGGTGTTTCAGTCAAAGCCGGTAGCGGAATCATTGTTGATTCAAGCGGTGTCAGTATTGATTCCAATAATGTACTCCCCAAAGGGATAATTGTGATGTTTTCTGGTAGTGATATCCCTGATGGTTGGGCGCTGTGTGATGGTAAGAATGACACGCCAGATTTAATCGATCGGTTTATTTTAGGCGGTAAAGTTTCCGATATTAATAAAAATAATGGAAAAAAAGCTTCTGGTCTTTTTGCTAATAATAAGCAATTTAAAATAAGTACTACCAATAAAGAACTGACAATCACCATAAAAGGTACAAAACTGTCCTTGGATCAAATACCAGAACATCAACATATAGGAGGAATGGCCTACTTTGACCTAACAGGAGCAAAATATGGCTCTAGTCAACTTGATAAGAATCAAGTTCCCCAACAACTTGATAATAATCCTTACTCTCGTGATTTTATGAGCAAAACAGAAGAATATGGTAGAAGCCTTTTTGTAGGAAGGGAAAGTATCCCTCATTACTTTTACACATCTTACATTGGTAATGGAAAGGAACACACCCATGATGTTGATGCGAGCGCTAATATTATCCCTCCTTATTATATTCTGGCATTTATTATGAAGATTTAATTCCATAAATACAGATCTAAACTATCTATTATTTGCTAATCATCAAGGATATATTGATATGACTTCGGAGCCAAATCTGTTAAATCGGATTACCATTACTATTGAAGCTAACAATCAACAGGTGGCTAAAACAGTATTGCATGGCTCCCTACTTAATCAAGCCAATATAAATAGCTTATTCAATACATTCTTTACTCAACATCCTATTAATCAGGATATATATCTAGAAACATTGACCTTAAATCTTGGTGAAATAAGCTTACATAACTTCAATTCAGTGTTTCCACGCCAGCTTAATATAGCCTTAAGTAAAGCTCTAAATCAATATCAAATAAATCATCAAGAAAAAATCAGTTTGAATGAACCTATACCAAATAAAGTTATCCACAGCCCCATTTTATTTGGCGATTATAGCTCAATCAATGCAGAGGAATTCATTCACACTTTATATCAAAAAGACTCAACATTAAATCAAATGGAGGCAATAATCAATAGTAAAAATAGTGATATTAAACATTTAACTAACCAAATAATACAGATAAAGAGCAAGCTAGCATTATTATTGGCAAAAAGCTGTTTATCTGAACCGAGTCTAAAACGACTCTTGACAATCAAACAACCTACTTTATTAAGCGCTATCAATGACAGATTATCTGAAAGAGCAAACAGACCACAATACCGGGAGGAGTTTATCTCCTCCGGGCAATTGATACTCAACGCATTGGGATACATGCAGCGGCACAATACACAGGAAATACCGAAACTTGATGTGAAAGTCATATCGCGCATCACAACTGAACTGAATAACAGTAGACTAAATGCAACACCTATTATTGAATTATTTCACCAAATTATAACTCACCAGACTCCATTAAATAGTTGGTTAAAACAACTTTGGCAAACTATTCCTGTTTCACAACTCTGTAAAAAACATTTATCGGTTAATGAATACTCGTACTTATCAGAATACTTCATTTCAGATAAATTAAATAAAAATAGATCTGACGCAGAATCAGCATCAGATAACACTTTCATTACAGGAGTAAATAACAATAACCCACGTCAAACAATTAACCTGCCACACGCCAAAACCGTTTTATTACCTAAATCGTGCCAAGTCAATAATGCTGGAATATTAATTCTATGGCCGATGCTACCAGCACTATTTAATCAGCTTGGTTTACTTAAGGAACAAAAATTTACCCATCGTCAGGCCCAATTTAGTGCCGTCAATTTCCTTGATTACCTGATTTGGGAAACCGAAGAAACACCAACAGAGCAAAAAGTCCTGAATAACGTTCTGTGTGGACTCATGGCTGATGAAAACAGTGAATCAATCTCTATTGAACCAGAAAAACAATTGATAATAGATCAATGGCTGAGTGCGGTTATCAATCAACTTCCTGGCTGGAAAAAATTAAATTGTAATGACGTTCGTCAACTATTTTTACAACGACCAGGAGAATTGCTGATAAATGAGCAAGAAATCAACATCACGGTAGAAAATCAACCATTCGATGTGCTGTTAACTGATTGGCCGTGGCCATTAAATATCGCCAAATTCCCCTGGCTAGATCGCCCTTTAAGGATTAACTGGCAAAACATTTAAAAGGTTTATATGGATTACCTGCTAACAAATAATCACGGTGAACTTCAACCTATAACGCCTGAATTACGCTGGCTTTATTCCCATCTGGAACGTATTGACCTGCGATTGCAGCACTATTATTACCAGAAAAGAGACAGATACGATTCATTACCGGAGAGTTTTTTACTTGCCGAAGATGAAATAGAACAACGTCTGGCAGAACCATTCGGCGTTCCTCATTGGCTACCTAAAGCAGATAATATTATTCACTGCTCAGAAACAACCGAGGAAAACCCTGCCTTTGATGCATTATCACTATTGGTTGAACGTTTTGAACTCACTGAATTTGAACGTGATGCCTTGTTGCTAGGTTTATTACCCCATTTTAACAGTCGTTATCATTCACTATTTGCTGCTCTAAATGGTAACAGTAAAAAACAGTGGCCCAGTTTTGCTTTAACAATTGAGTTATTTAGCCAACGTCAAAGTGATTGGCAATTACTACAAAACAGTTTCTTACCTCAAACACCATTAATCTGTAATCATCTATTACAACTTAATAACTGCGAAGAATCTGTCTGGTTACAAACACAGTTTTTAACTCACAGCGCTATCTGGCATTTTTTATCAGGTCAACAGGTTATTTTACCACCCCTGACAACCTGCGCTTATTGGAATACTCCTGCTTCACAAATTTGGTATCCACAAGCTCTTTATCATGCACTTGAAAAAATATTATTAAACGAAACTAACGAAATTCGCCCATTAATTATACTCAGAGGAAAACCGGACAGTGCCAGAGAATTAGCAGTAAACAACATTATGGCATTGCACAATATCAGTACCTTAACTCTCGATTTAGCCCGTCTGCCAGACGACGAAAATCCGACGAAAATAACTAACTTACTGATAGATGCAGTACGGGAAACCCGGTTACATGATGCTTGTTTATTAATTCGTAATTTTTCTTTATTAGCAGAAGAAAAGAAAATAGGGAGCAGCGAATTATCTGCACTACTGAATCAACCCAAATTACGCGTAGTTTGCCTGGCAGAACCACAAGACTCATTAATGTGGATTAAACATCTACCAGCAGTACAAATTAATATGCCAGCACTCACTGTGGCCGATAAAAAAACCATGCTACAAGCAAGTTTACCGGATAATATTACTCAGAAAATCAATATGACTCAGCTATGTCAGCGTTTTTCATTTACAGCAGAAACATTACCACTCATTATTGAAGAAGCATATCAATATCAAATACTCCGGCAACCAACAGGCCAATTAGAAGAAACCGATCTACGTAAAGCATTAAATTTCCGCGCTCAACAGAATTTTGGTAAATTAGCCCAACGAATCACCCCCAAACGCAGCTTTAAAGATTTAGTGATTTCAGATGCCTTAGTACAGCAATTAAAAGAAATTATCGCCGCCATTCATTACCGTGACCAAATTCTGGCGACCGGCTTTCAGGAAAAAATAGGTTATGGTACCGGTATTAGCGCACTATTTTACGGTGAGTCAGGAACCGGAAAAACAATGGCCGCAGAAGTGATTGCCGAACAACTTGGTGTTGATCTGATTAAAGTCGATCTCTCTACCGTGGTGAATAAATATATTGGCGAAACGGAAAAAAATATCGCGCATATTTTCGATTTAGCCGAAGCCGATTCTGGGGTGCTATTTTTCGACGAAGCTGATGCCTTATTTGGCAAGCGCAGTGAAACTAAAGATGCCCAAGACAGACATGCCAATATTGAAGTTTCTTATCTATTACAACGATTAGAAGATTATCCGGGATTAGTCATTTTAGCCACCAATAATCGCAGCCATTTGGATAGCGCATTTAATCGCCGCTTTACCTTTATTACCCGTTTTACTTATCCCGACGAAACATTACGTAAAAAAATGTGGCAAATCATTTGGCCGAAACAACTTAAATTATCCAATGAAATTGATTTTGAACATCTGGCTAAACGAACTGACTTAACCGGAGCGAATATCAGAAATATTGCCTTATTATCATCAATATTATCAGCAGATGATAACTGTGATAAAATTGAAAATAAACATATAGAACGGGCTATAATACTTGAATTAAGCAAAACTGGCAGATTGGTATTTTAACTATTTCATCAAATTGGAGCTAATATGACAACGATAATTGCTTCCGACAATGCTATTATTGAAGTTAACAAGGCATTAAATACTATTTTATCCCTGTATTTAAATACTAAAGAGAATAACATCGATATCCGCTTTGACCTACCCGAAATTAATTCTATTCAATCAGAACCGACGGTCAGTGTATTTCTTTATGAAATACATGAAGATCTACAATTACGCTCTGCTGAACCAAGGCGCTATAATCCGGCAACCAGCACATTATTACCGGGATGGGTCAATATCAATTGTAACTATTTAATCACCTATTGGGATGCTAATAAACCCTCAAGTGACAGCTCCAGCCCAGATAGCCAACCGGATAATCAGGCGGCACAAGTTATGACACGGGTTTTAAATGCACTAATTAACAACCGTCAATTAACCGGCATTCCCGGTTCATATACCCGGGTTATTCCACAACAAGAAAATTTAAACAGCCTGGGTAACTTTTGGCAGGCACTTGGTAATCGCCCGCGCATCTCCTTACTCTATTCCATTACTGTGCCAATGAAACTGCAAAATATTGAAAATAGTATCATACCCATTAGCCAAATATCCGCTACTGTAGATCAAAAATCTAGCCTGGACAGTACACAAATAAATCAAGCCCTGACAGATAAATTATGTGCCGACTTAGGTGGTACAGAAGATGCTCGCCTTGCCCTTAATAAAGTGAATCTGATCACTCAATCCGCCACAGACAATAATAATCGTCAGGACAATGAAAACATTATTCTTGAAGTTTCTGGTATTACCCATTCAACTTATTTAGCTAAAATAAAAGATATCCTTTCCATATGGGTAAAAAGTCAAGAAGCTATTGTTAAGGTCAATGGGATAAATATTATTATCTCAAAAGAGGATTCTGAAAAATTGGTCGGAATTTAAAATAATTTTTTAATTATTCTCTTCATCAACAAGGTGACAAACAATTTCTTGTCTATTAATTGGCATTCTGTATAAAATATTTTATTAATAAATTCAATTTTTTATTTTATCGAATGAATATTATAGGTAGAAATTACCAATCTTTCTCTTATCATAAAACCATTAGGTGATAATATGCCAAAAAATAAACACAGTGAAAATAAAAACCATCTTAAAAATAGAGCAAAAGAGTTGCCAATACAGTCAAGTCATTCTATTAATAGCGATATAGACAGTGCTCCATTAGACATCGGATTGGATTTAGATACCATGATGGGAAGTAGCTCTGCTAACTTAGATCAAATTCAGGACTATGCATTCTGGAAAGAAAATATTTCTGAATATTACAAATGGATGGTTGTGGTCAAAGGTCACTTAACACAATTAGACTGGACCTTAAAGTCAATGGACTCCCCTGAATCTGCTGGAAATAATGTGGCTAAAAATATAGGGACGACTGCACTACAAACACTATTAAGTACCGGAAGCGGTATAGCTGGCGGCGCTATAGGCAGCGCTATAGGAAGTGTTATAGCACCAGGAGTCGGCACTATCGCGGGCGCGGGTATTGGCGCATTAGCCGGAACAGGATTAAATTATCTTAATGATACCGCTATTGGAAAATTAAATAAAAAGCTGAAGATAGCTCACCCTTACCCTAAAACAAGAAACATGATAATCGATATCAACAATTACGATAAAAACCCCATCACTAAGGCAATAAAAAAGACATTCAATAAAGAGAATCTAAAAGTCACCGCAGGAAGTTCACTAACATCAAAAGTTATGAAAAAATTACTACCAATAAAAATTCCTGCCTATAAACTTGCTGATCTGGCTATATCACACTATAGGGCATTAGAAGGATTGAGTGACGATAAAGCCAGACACATATTAGATTTTACCAATAGTATTCGTGAAGTTCTCAATGAAAGCCACTCTGATGCGGTGGCATTTATACGTAGAAACTATGGCGATAATGCAATGGGTCTCTCTGGGTTATCTTCTAAAATAATGAGGAAAAAATTAACCTTAGATACAATGGTAAGAACAAAAAACAAAATAGAAATTAAAATTAATAGCATTAATAAACAAGCATTAAAACTTTCCGCACACAACAGAAATTAATAATTAAATCAAGTATCAACATAATTGAACAACTGACATATACATTGACATAAGAGCATGTGGCACGAAGGATCTTGGCGACATAACTTACTAATATATTTCCTAAAAAAATCGACAGGCAATACTATGATTAAAAAAGATACTGCGGTCAAAAAATATAGCGAAAAAGAAAAGCAAAAAAAACGCCCGTCACAATCTAATAATTCTATTAAACACGATGAAGAAGATATGCTGAACAATGAAGAGATCATGAATGAAATCGGCGCATCAGCAGTAAATAGTAGAAAAATGACCATCCAAGAGTTCCTTGAACTTGATAAGGATAACATCGGCGCACATGGATATAGGCAAAGTGAAGCAGACCGTTTATTTAGTAATGAAGATAAAGTTCCACGCTATTATAATAAAGCCAAAAAAGACGGAAAGAGGCCCTATTTAACCTCTGAACATACAATATTGAATAGCATACTTATTGGTGGTGAATCCAGAGGAGAAACTAAAATAAGTAAGGTATTAGAATCATTTGGACATGCTTATCAAGAATTTGATAAAAATCATAGAGCTCATACTGGAAGTAATAAAACCGAATCAGATAGTAAAAATAAAGAAAAAGCGAGAGAGTATAACGCCTACCATTTCGAACAAGACAGCTTGCTATCAAAAGGCAAGACTGCTTTAGCTATTCAGTTGAATCAAATTTACTATAGAGGATTAGACAGCTATCGAGACATCAGGAAGAATAATGAAATATATAATAAAATGGCAGACGACTCATTTTTTTATTCAATAAGTAAAAAGGATGATTATGCTCATTTGAGTGGAGAAGATGAAGTCACTATAGTCACCCTTTCACCATTAGATAAACTAGAATTAGCAATATCACGATTAATGGTTATTTTAGATAGAGTACCAACGAACAGAGAATTAAGAGATGTAGTTAATAAATATAATCTAACTGTTCCTGCCGGATATTTGCCATTTATTAACCATCCTGAATTCGATGATAGGAATATTTTTGATATTACGCCACAAATATCACCTGCTAAAACACCATTATCTCAAGAGGAAATACAAGCTCGTATTACAGCAGGAAAGAAAAAAAGAAGTGAAGAGAAAAATAAAAAAAACAATAACAACAAGAAAAGCAATAGTAAAAAATAGAATAATCATATTATCGGGAGATGGTACAGGCAATTCCCCAGGTTCATTCTTTATAGCAAAAAATGGCAAATAAAATAGCTCTATTGGGATAGATAGTTAATAACCATACCTCTCTTAATTAATCAGACCGAAGAGGGACAAAAATAACTTGCATAAAATAACTTCTTTCGGTAGCTATAATTGAGAACACTAATGTCAACAATGAGGGCAAACTGAATGACTAAATTAATCCTTACGCTGTCTATTATCCTCGGTCTTACCGGGTGTATTTCGCAGAAACAACCACTTTCTCTTGATTACATCGCGGGTAATGAAACATTTTATTTATCCAAACCTTGTATAGAACAAGCTCTTCCTGTAGGAGAAATCGGTGATGATTTAGCTGTGAATGCCAATAACATTTTTCTTAAGGTTAAGAAAGGACTGAATTGTAGTGACCGGTTCAAACTTTTTTTAGCAAGAAACTTAGGGAAAGAGCTGTTTATTTACTTTGACGGTAAGCCAATCATAAAAACCAGACTTGTTTCTATGATTCATCCAGAAGAAGGCTTCCATCAAGCAGTAGAATCGAAATCATTGTCAGATGAAATTCTTAGAGCCTTGAATCATCGGAAACTGTGAAACTAGCAAAAGTACAGTACTGAGTAACCAGAAAATTAATGGTAAGAAATTGGCTGGAGATGCCAGTTTAACTGCCGGGAATATGGAAAGATTCCTGAACATTGCCATTAGACATTCAAGTCCTGATGCCAAAAGACTTAATATGGAACATCAAACAGAGAGAATTGCAGGAAACGATGAAAGATAGAAAGCGGCGGCTATATAAGGGATAGCTGTGTCGCTATTGGCGACTAAAAAATTTAGTAGCCTTGGGAACTATTCGAATCTGTTGTTGTCTTACTGATTGACTATATAAGTTTCACTTGATTCGTAGAAATGAAGCTTCGTTATTAATATTCAATTAGAGGAAGGAAAAATTATGGCAATACCAGCTTATCTCTGGATTAAAGATGATGGGGGCTCAGATATTAAAGGTTCAGTTGATGTATTAGGTAGGGAGGGAAGTATTGAAATCCTTGGTTTTGGACATAACCTTCACATTCCTACTGACGGTAATACTGGAAAGTTAACTGGAACAAGAATTCATGCTCCTCTATGTTTTGAGAAAGAGTTCGATTGTTCATCCCCATATTTTTATAAAGCTGTGGCAAAAGGACAAACGTTAAAAATGGCTGAGATCAAATGGTACAGAATCGATGATGCTGGTCAAGAAAAAGAGTACTTCAATATGTTACTTGAAAACGTAAAAGTCGTATCTATATCACCAATTATGCACAATATAAAAGACCCATCACATCAACATCAAAACCACCTGGAATGCATTGAGCTTAGGTATGAAAAAATAACCTGGAAATATTGTGATGGTAATGTCATGTTTTCTGACGCATGGAGTGAAAGATAATCATGCCGATCACATGTACATTTACATTAAACGGAATGCCAACATCTATCCTTCATTGTATCGGGGTAGGATCTTTTCCTGCTTTTTCCGGACAAAAATATGGTAGAAACAATGCTTATATGACTACCGTGCAAGATATCGGGCCTTTACCAAAAGGCCGATACTTTATCGTTGGCCGCCAGTCCGGAGGACGTCTGAATGCAATTAGGATGTGGGTACTAAAAAATTTTTACGGTACTGACAGAGAAACATGGTTTGCTCTTTATCGTGATGATGGGAAAATTAATGATGAAACTTTCATTGAGGGTGTCAAAAGAGGTAATTTTCGGCTACATCCAATTGGGCCTCGCGGGCTAAGTGAAGGATGTGTTACGCTAACACAGCAGACGGATTTTGATTATATCCGAGCAGCTTTACTGAAAACGACAATGATACCTATTCCTGGCTCATCACTCAAAGCATATGGAACAATCAAAGTGAACTGATGAAGAAAACTTTATCTTTTATAAAATACATAATAGCGGCTTCTGTGATTTTCATTATAACGATGAAAATCATAGATATGATAACGCCGACTAGCTTCATTACATCATTCGCCAGTTTTTGGGGAATATATGGTATTGAGAATGTTATGGATTTATATCTAGATACATCAGCAATGCTATCAATAATAATATCCATTATATTGATAGCAAGCTATAAAAAACATATAAAAAAAAGGAAAAAATAGAATTGGTAAATAAAATCCGGCCATTAAGTGATCTCACGAGCAAACGGATTAATCATTAATGGCTGGTTTTATATTAGTTGCAATATCAAGATAAAACATAAGATATATAATCTTACGTATCACGATTTCACATCAATTAAATGAGTCTGTACATTATTCCGTATAACTCACCAGGTTCATTCTTTATAGCAAAAAATGGCAAATAAAATAGCTCTATTGGGATAGACAGTTAATAACCATACCTGGCGGATTCGACCAATAACTTTCATTGAATGGTTGTTGTAAATATAATATTTTCTCGTTTTTTATTTTCTGGCATTTGATTCTTTAGGCGCTTATATTAATGCATTCGGTAAAGATTTTCCTGAGAAAATCTGAAACAATGTTTTTTGTAACTTGGTAGAAATACTATACCTAATAGATTTCGAGTTGCAGCGCGGCGGCAAGTGAACGAATCCCCAGGAGCATAGATAACTATGTGACTGGGGTGAGTGAAAGCAGCCAACAAAGCAGCAGCTTGAAAGATGAAGGGTATATACCTTGACAATGAGTGGTAATGACTAACTGATAAGACAGAGAAACAGATTGTGGCAAAGAAAGAAAAACGGCCTCACCATGACGCCTTATTCAAGCATTTTTTAACGCAGCCCGAAACGGCCAGGGAGTTTTTATCCCTTTATCTGCCCGAAGAGGTCCAGTCATTGTGTGATTTAGCCACATTGAAACTGGAGCCTGGCAGTTTTGTGGACCGGCATTTACGTCAACTGCACAGTGATGTGCTGTACTCGGTTGAAACAGCTCGGGGACGAGGTTATATCTATTGTCTGATTGAACATCAGTCCACCCCTGACCCGTTGATGGCCTGGCGGTTGATGTATTACGCCATGTCAGCGATGGCGGCTCACCTGAAAAAAGGCCATACTGAACTCCCTTTGGTGGCGCCTCTGCTGTTTTATCATGGCGAGGTTCGTCCTTATCCTTACACAAACCGGTGGCTGGATTGTTTTACGCTCCCTGAACAGGCTGCTCGCTTATACCGTCAGGCGTTTCCGTTGGTGGACGTCAGTGTGCTCAGCGATGAAGAAATCCTGACACATAAAGGCGTTGCGCTGATGGAGCTGGTGCAAAAACACATCCGCTGCCGGGATATGCTGGAATGGGTCCCCCAATTGGTGGAACTCTTGAATGCAGGGTATAATACA